>QIBA01000070.1 GCA_003225175.1 Acidobacteriota bacterium | reverse complement strand
GATTCGATGAGCACTACGGTTACTCTTCCCGACCTCAGTTATCCCATCGGAAAATTAACCTACACTGCGCCGATGACGAAGCAGCAACGCGCTGCGGCGATCGATATTATTGAAGAAGTTCCGGCCAGAATGCGGGATGCGCTCCGCGGACTCTCACCTCAGCAACTCGAGACTCCGTATCGGCCGGGTGGATGGACAGTGCGGCAAGTGGCTCACCATGTGCCAGACAGTCATATGAATGCGTTGATCCGTACGAAATTGGCACTCACAGAAGATGAGCCGACGATCAAGCCTTACGACGAGAGGCGCTGGGCCGAGCTTGCGGACGTGCGTCTGACGCCGGTTGAAACTTCTCTCGCGCTGCTCGAAGCTGTGCACGAGCGTTGGAATCATGTGCTGCGCGCGATGTCCGATTCCGATTTCGCTCGCACCTTTCGTCATCCCGAGCATGGCGTGCAAACCGTTGATTGGTTGGTTGCGCTATATGCGTGGCATGGTTTGCATCATGTGGCGCATATTACGAGCCTGCGCAAACGGAATGGGTGGTGAGGAATCGGATGATCGGGTGAAGTAAAAACATGACGACCAAAGTCGCTTGTTCCGCGGCTAACATCCTCACCATTAGCCCCTCTCCTTAAGTTCGTGACATCATCAGAGCGGCTGAGTGTGATTGGCCGATAAAGAGATTCTCGTCTTTACTTCATCCGATCACTCGATGGCCCGATCACCCGATTCTTCATGTCTCTCTCCTTTTCCATTTCTGCTAATGATGGTCCGGCTCGCCTGGGCCAACTGCGAACTCCGCACGGCGAGATCGAAACTCCGGTCTTTATGCCTGTAGGCACTCTCGGCTCGGTCAAGGGGGTTCCGCAGCACATTCTGGAAGAGCTTGGGGTTCAGATCCTTCTCGGTAACACTTACCATCTTTATCTGCGGCCGGGGCACGACGCTATTCGTGAGATGGGAGGGCTGCATCGCTTCATGTCTTGGGAGCGGCCAGTTCTCACCGACTCCGGTGGTTTTCAGGTCTTCAGTCTCAATGAGTTGCGCAAAGTGTCTGAGCAGGGCGTGGAGTTCCGCTCGCATCTTGATGGTTCCAGCCACTTCTTTACTCCGGAGCGGTCTGTGGAGATTCAGATCGCCTTGGGTGCCGACATCGTTATGGCGTTCGACGAGTGCACGGAACATCCGGCTGGACGAGAGCGAGCGCGCGAATCGATGGAGATGACGGCGCGTTGGGCCCGGCGAAGCAGAGATTATTTTGAGGCGCACAAGGATGCGGTGTCGTGGATTCCGCACATAAAGAAAACACAAAATGCTTCGGCTCCGGTCTTTGCACCCCAAGAACCAACACCGGGTTCTTGGGGACCCCGCGTCTCCCGCGCTGGTGAAAACGCGCGGGAACCCTCCTCCACCCAACATGACCGCTTTTGTCTGAGCGGCGAGAATCTTGTAAGAAGAATGCAATCCTTATTTGGCATCGTGCAAGGCGGTATGTACGCTGACTTGCGGCGCGAGTGTGCGGAACGCTTGGTGGAGCTGGATTTTCCTGGGTATGCGATTGGCGGGCTGAGCGTTGGTGAGCCGCGGGAGCTTACGCGCGAGATCATTGCCAGTACTTTGCCGCTTCTTCCCAAAGATAGGCCGCGCTATGTAATGGGAGTCGGCTATCCGGAGGAGATCGTCGCGTATGCAGCAATGGGCGTCGACATGATGGATTGTGTTTTGCCCACGCGTGCCGCGCGGCACGGCTTGCTGTTCACCTCTGAAGGACGAATGAACATCAAGAATGCGCGCTATGCTCGCGATCAGCAGCCAGCTGATCCGAAGTGCGCTTGCCCAACCTGTTCGCGTTATACGCGCGCGTACCTGCGGCACTTGTTTGTCTCAGGAGAGCCGCTGGCTGCGGTGCTGAACACCATCCACAACCTGGCGCATTACCTTGACACGATGCGCAGCGTCCGTCATGCTATTAAGCTTGGAGAGTTGCAGGCGAAGCTCTCTGAGGCCACGCCGGTTTCAGAGCAGACGAGCTAAGCAGGCTTTTCCTTGAAGCCGCGCCATCCTCGAGCGATGGGGGAGTTCGGCGGCCCTTAAGTCGATTTCGTGATCTGGTAATCGGGTGATTTCGTGATTTGACGGCGCGAGCCGCAAGGATCACCGTCCTGCCCAAGAGAGATCGCGAAACCGCAAAATCACCCAATCGCAAATCTCTACGAGAAGAGAATTGATCGAGTTACACCCAATTAGCTGTCTGCTCGTCCAAGCGTCCGGCTCTGCCTTTGTTACTTTCCTGCCGCTAATCGCGATTTTCGCGATCTTTTACGTCATGTTGATCCTGCCCCAGCAGAAGCGACAGAAGAAGTGGCAGCAGATGTTGGGGTCATTGAAAAATGGCGACCGTGTGGTCACCAGCGGCGGGATTCGCGGGACCATCATCTCCGTCAAAGATGACGCCGTGCAGTTGCGTGTCCCCCCCGATAATTTGCGAATCGAGGTCGCCCGTTCGGCGGTGACCGCTCTCGCCAATCCAGAAGAAGCCAAGTAAATGCACAAAAATCTCCTAACGAAAACATTTTTCATCATCGCTGTGCTGCTTGTATTTGTTTACGGCATTTTCCTCGGGACCGATCCGGAGAAGGCCATCACGGCCTGGAAGCAGCAGGGACCTCTCGGCGCCATTCAGCAAAACATTCATCTTGGTCTCGACCTTAAGGGTGGGACGCACCTGATCCTGCAGGTTGCAGTGAATGAGGCTGTGAATGCTGAAACCGATCGCGTGGCGCAGTCTCTGCGCGAGGATCTCGCGAAGGCAGGCGTCACTTTCACCGACATCACCAAGCCGGATCCGCAGAACCGTCCTGAAGTCATCACCGTCAGCGGAGTGCCGCCTGACAAAGTTGGCGCATTGCGAAATACGGTCAGCGACACGCTTCAGCGCTATGACCTTTCCAGCGGTGCGGGCAATAACTATCAGATCGTGATGAAGCCCTCTGAGCTGACCTCGCTGAAGCAGCGGGCGGTACAGCAGGCGATTGATACGATCCGGAATCGTGTGGACCAGCTCGGTGTGAGTGAGCCGGTGATCCAAGAGCACGGACTCGGCGATTATCAAATTTTGGTTGAGCTGCCTGGCGTTGATGATCCGGCGCGCGTGCGCGAGATCATGCAGTCCACCGCGATGCTTGATATCCGGCTGGTAATCGGTGGGCCCTATCCAGACGAACAATCGGCGCTTCGGGAGAATAAGGGAGCAATCCCTCCCGATGCAGTGATTCTGCCCGGGAACACCGGACGCGGCGATCAGGCTGAATACTACGTTGTATCGCGTACCGCAGCGGTTGCAGGTAGCGACATTCGCGATGCCCAGCCGAGCCGCGATGAGAACGGCCGCCCTGACGTTAACTTCCATCTGAGCAATGATGGTGGACGTCGATTCTCAGACTTCACCGGTGCTCACATGCACGAGCGGCTGGCGATTGTTCTCGATAATCGCGTACGCGAAGCGGCCGAGATTCGCGACCAGATCCGCGACAATGTCCAGATCACCGGCTCCTTCACCGAGCAGCAGACGCAGGATCTCTCAATGATGCTCCGCTCCGGAGCGCTGCCGGCGAGCATTCATTATCTCGATGAAGAGACCGTCGGGCCTTCACTCGGCGCAGATTCGATTCGCCAAGGAGTGCTCGCTGCGGTCGTGGGCATGACCGCAGTGCTGGTCTTCATGCTCATTTACTACCGCGGAGCCGGAATCAATGCGGATCTAGCCTTGCTGCTCAACCTGATCATCCTGCTTGGATTCCTGGGCTTCAGCCACGCGACACTCACGCTGCCGGGTATTGCAGGTGTGATTTTGACGATCGGTATGGGCGTGGACTCGAATGTCCTGATCTTCGAGCGTATTCGCGAGGAACTGCGGGCGGGGAAAGCTCCGGCGGCCGGCGTGGAGCAGGGCTTCGCCCACGCTTGGCTGACGATCGTGGATACCCACGTGACAACCATCGTTTCGGCCGTGATTCTGTTCCTTTTTGGAACTGGTCCGGTGCGAGGATTCGCGGTGACATTGACTTTCGGTCTGCTGGCAAACCTGTTTACCGCAGTGTTTGTCTCGCGCGTCATCTTTGACGCCATTTTGAACCGCAAAGAACGCGGTGAGGCGTTGAGCATCTAGTAGCCTCCAGCTTGTAAGGACTGACCACTTTGGAATTTTTCAAAAGCACGAACATCGATTTTCTGGGGAAGAAATGGTACTTCCTCGGCTTCTCTCTCATCTTCAGCACCGCCGGCCTGTTGTCCATCGCCTTTTGGCACCATATTCCGCTGGGCGTTGATTTCAAGGGCGGGACTCTCGTTGACGTCAGGTTCGCAAGCGCTCCCGACCTCGGCAAAGTTCGGCACGCCGTAGACGATGCGGGATACCACGATGCCGAAATCCAACGGCTCGGCGCCGCTACTGAGAATGAACTGATTGTTCGTCTCCCGCAGCGCGAGACCAGCGAGCAGTCGCTTGACCGAGGACGCAGCGAGATTATCGCCGCCATGGAAAAGTACTTTGGCGGAGAGCAAGGCAAGCTGGACCTGAACAATAGCGGCCCTTCGCAAATTGCCAGTTACCTGCTCGACAAAGACCCACTACACCTTGGCACTGATGCATCTACCCGCTACAACGACATCGCGCGTTACATCACTGACTTCCGCGACAAAAACCGCTCCGGCGTGCTGAATTCGATCGATGAGCTGAGTAGTGCCTCGGTAGCGCCGCAAGCGGTAAGCGCCTTAAAAGAGGGTGCGTTCACATCGCACTTCGCGGTGCGAAGCGTGCAGATTGTCGGACCCCAGGTTGGAGCACAGCTTCGTAAGCAGGCAGCTCTAGCAACTCTTTATTCGCTTGCGGGCATGCTGGTGTATCTCGCCTTTCGTTTCGAATGGATCTACGGAGTCGCCGCCGTGGTGGCTGTCTTCCATGACACGCTGATCACGGTTGGGGCATTCTCCTTGACGAATAAAGAGATAACGCTTACCGTTATCGCCGCGATTCTTACGCTGATCGGATATTCGATGAACGACACCATCGTCGTCTTCGACCGTATCCGCGAAAATATCAAGCTGTACCGGCGAGAGTCGCTTTCGGAGATCGTAAACCGCAGCATCAATCAGACCCTGAGCCGGACGGTTCTCACCTCAGGTTTGACATTTCTGACGGTGCTCTCCTTGTACCTTTTCGGGGGAGAGGTTCTCCATGGGTTTTCCTTTGCCCTGGTAGTAGGCATCCTAATTGGTACGTATTCCTCGATTGCAGTAGCTGCGCCTATGTTAGTGGCTTACCAAGACTGGCGTTTAGCGAGGACCGGAACAGCAGCTGTCCCCGGAGTAGCTGGTCGTCGCAGCAAAATGCGCGCCTGACTGGGAGCAAAATCGGCCCCTGCGGTGTCTATTGCAGTAGAAGTGCCCCCTCATGGAGATTGGCTATGTTTGAGGACAGCCTGGTCGAGTCTTCGGGAAGAATCAAAACAAAGCGCGGCATGACTACGTTCTTGTCATTCGGCTTTCAGATGCTGCTGCTCGGCATCATGGTTCTGATCCCGCTTATATACACGGAAGCTTTGCCTAAGCAGCAGTTGATGACCTTCCTGGTCGCGCCGCCCCCCCCGCCGCCGCCACCTCCGCCTCCACCAGCAGCTCCGGTGAAGGTTGTGAAGGTACAGACGGAAGTCGTCAACAACCAGCTTCGCGC
This sequence comes from Acidobacteriota bacterium, assembly GCA_003225175.1. Taxonomy (NCBI): domain Bacteria; kingdom Pseudomonadati; phylum Acidobacteriota; species Acidobacteriota bacterium. The sequence continues at coordinate 25,088 of QIBA01000070.1, read as the reverse complement.
CCCAACCAAGATCCCGAAAGAAATCAAAATGGTGAAGGAAGATGAAGCACCGCCACAGATGGCAGGGGTTGCAGGTGGTGTTCCCGGAGGTGTCGCTGGAGGAACTATGGGTGGCGTGCTGGGAGGAATCGTAGGTTCTTCGCTTCCACCGCCCAAAGTAGCCGCGCCGCAAAGAGTGCGCGTATCCTCGGGCGTGGTCGCCGGCAATAAGATCTCGGGACCCAATCCGACGTACCCGGCGATTGCGAAGACGGCTCGCATTCAGGGACAGGTGGTTTTGCAGGCCACGATCAGCAAGCAGGGCACGATTGAGAACCTGCATGCAGTCAGTGGTCCGCCCATGCTGTATCAGTCCGCGATCGATGCTGTTCGCCAGTGGCGCTACAAACCGTACATCCTGAACGGTGAGGCTGTAGAGGTGGAAACCACGATACAGGTGAACTTCACCCTGAGCGGCGGATAGAGAATGGGACCGGAGAGGGCAGGCAAACCTCTCGAATTAAGTGAGCTTCTGAATCAAGGGAGAGGCAGAGCTGCCTCTCCCGCGGTTCTTTTGTTTTCGGTATCCAGTTTTCCCCTTTGGTAAATCGTGCTCCTTGCCTTCGCCTAACTTCGAAGGCTTGTGAATGCAATGTTTTTGCTTTACCTCCGGAGATAGTTGGATGGGAACATCCAGCACTGACCCGGAGTCGAATCTTCTAGTGACACATGCGGCCGTGTGATCTGGAAATCATCGTCGCAATCAAACAGTTCTGAGGAGGACTAACTCAAGTGATTCAATTGGCAACTCTCGCAACGGCGGGGTATTACAAGCTGGCTGCGCTAGCCATGTGGCAAGCCGAGGGCGAAGTCGGATGGGATCCGATCTCGCTCTGGAAGCAGATGGGCTGGCCGGCGCGCCTCGTCGTCATCGTCCTATTCATCATGTCGGCATGGTCGATCGGCGTGATGATCGACCGTTACATCGCTTTTAACGCGGCCCGCAAGCAGTCCCGTTCCTTCGCTCCACAGGTTGCAGGTGCCTTACGCGATGGCAAAATCGATGAAGCAATCCGGGTTGCAGAACGCAACAAGAAGTCGCATCTGGCCAAGGTAGTTACTGCCGGCCTGCAGGAATTTAAGGCGCATGGCGAATCCAATGACATTCCCGGCGAGCAGATCGAAGCAAGCAAGCGCGCACTGGAGCGGGCCGAAGCCATCGTTCACGCCGAATTGAAGCGCGGACTTGGCGGTCTGGCAACGATTGGCTCAACAGCGCCTTTCGTTGGACTATTCGGAACCGTGATCGGAATTCTGAACGCCTTCCGCCAGATCTCCGCGCAGAAGACTTCTGGTCTCGGCGCAGTCGCCGGAGGTATTTCGGAAGCTCTCGTGACGACCGCTATCGGATTGTTCGTCGCAATTCCCGCCGTGATGATGTTCAACTACTTCACGAATAAAGTTGAAGCATTTGACGTGGAGATGGACAATTCGTCCTCTGAGCTGATCGATTATTTCCTCAAGCGCAGCGGACGCCGTTAGACCCGAATTGGTTAGTCCTCACAATCAGTACGGTAGGGACGTCCGCCGCGGCGGACATCTCTACCGCGATGCGTAGGCAAATCGAAAAGTAGGCAAACACAATGGCGTTAGCAAAACGAGACGAAGGTAAGAAGGTCAACTCCGACATTAATGTCACACCGATGGTGGACGTGATGCTGGTATTGCTGATCATCTTCATGGTCATCACGCCCATGCTGCAGCACGGTCACGCAGTGGAACTGGCGAAGACCACAAATCCTGAGCAGATGCCGGATGCCGATAAAGAAGATGCGATCCTGATCGCCGTCACTCGCGACAATAAAGTCTTCTTCGGCAACGACCTCATTGGCCCCGATCAGCTCAGCGATAAGGTTCGCGATCGCTTGGCGAACAAGGTCGATAAGCGCGTTTACGTGAAGGCAGACGCACGGGCGAAGTATGGAAGTGTGGTGGCCGTAGTAGACAACGTCCGCTCGGCGGGCGTAGATCAGCTTGGTCTTCTGACAGAGCAGCGGCAGCCACTGGCTGAGCGCAAAACAGCTCCGGGCGCGACCGGCACAGCAGGCGGAGAGTAAATTTCAGCTTCCGCCGCCGTTCGGCGGAATTGTTTCGAGGATTTTATATGGCAATGGCAGTTGGGGATCACGGTAGTGGTCCCTCCGCAAATATCAATGTAACTCCACTGATCGACGTGCTTCTCGTGTTGCTGATCATCTTCATGGTCATCACGCCACTCACCCCACGCGGTCTTGATGCCCTGGTTCCACAGCCGCCGAAAGACAAGACGAAGCAACAAGAGCCCAATGATCGGACCATCGTGGTCCAGGTAGTTCAGGCCGCGCCGGGACAACGTCCGAAGCTGAAGGTCAATCAGGACGATGAGACCTGGGACCATCTCGGGCAACGCCTGACAGACATCTTCAAGACCCGCGCGGAACGCGTGATGTTCGTGAAGGGCGACGACGATGTTCCATTCTCCGACGTGGCGCAGGTGATTGATATCGCACATGCGTCGGGAGTCGACAAAGTCGGTCTGATCACGGCGAAGATCGAAGCAGGACAATAAACGCGGCGATCGGCAGTCGGCACTCAGCATTCGGCCGCAAGGCAGTTTGGCTACTGGATAGGCTTAGCTTTTCTTTCTTGCACGATGGAAGGTTAGGAACGCCGAATGCCGAATGCCGACAGCCCACGTTGTACAATGCCGTGGTTCGAAATCGCGGCAGACATTTTTTGCTCCAGCACGGAGCTTGGGAAGACTTTCATGAACAGAAGCGGACGTTTCCTGGTGGCGCTCGCGGTGGCCGCGTCACTCACTGGGGTGGGATGCGATAGGCTCAGAGCTCGCGATCAACTGAACAAGGGCGTTCAGTCTTATCGAAGCGCGCAATATGACGCCGCCATCGAACATTTCAAAAATGCAGTGAGCCTTGATCCAAATCTTTCGGTGGCTCGACTTTATTTAGCTACAGCGTATGCCCAACAGTGCGTTCCCGGAGTAGACACCCCAGAAAACACCCGGAATTGTAACCAGGCAATCGATGAATTTAAGAAACAGCTCGAGAAGAATCCTGGCGAAATCGGAAGCTTGAAAGGCATCGCATCACTCTACTTCAATATGGCCAGCGGAGCCTCGAAGCCGGAAGACAAGCTCAAGTACCTTGATCAAGCGAAGGACTATCACGCTCAGGTCATCAAAGCTGACCCGAGCGATCCTGAAGCGTACTACTCGGTTGCTGTAATCGACTGGACGGAAGCTTACAAGCGCCGCATGGACGGCAAGACCGCAGCCGGCATCAAGACCGATGAGCCGGTCAAGGACAAGAAGCTGTGCTCTGACCTTCAAACTAAGAATCAGCAGGAGGTACAGGAAGGCATCGAAGATCTCAACAAAGCTCTTGAGCTGCGCAAGGATTACGACGATGCGATGGCGTACCTGAACTTGTTGTTCCGCGAAAAGGCGGATCTGGAATGTGGCGATCCTGATGCTCGTAAGCAGGACCTTGCCACCGCCGACGACTGGGTGAAGAAGACGATGGAAACCAAGAAAGCCAAGGCTGAAAAGCAGCAAGGTCCAGGCGGAATCGTCCTCGACCAGCCGAGCCCCAACAAGTAATCAGAACAATTCGATGCAAGAGCCCTTGCAAAGCGAGGGCTTTTTCTTTGCCCGTGTGGAATCTTACCCTGAGATCTCAGCTTTTTCTATCGCTTCATCGAATTTCTGCAGCATCGAAACCTTCTTCTCGGCTGGCAGAAATGACGCTTCCAACGAATTCCTCGCCAGTTCCCGAATGTGCTCGTCTGTAAATTCGAAAAGATCCTGCGCAAGTTCGTATTCGTGATTCAGTGATGTGTGGAACATCGCTGGATCATCTGTGTTCAATGTCACAAGAAGACCAGCATCGAATAGTCGACGGACTGGATGCTGCTCGAGCTCCAGCAAACAACCAGTGTGAACATTGCTCGACATGCATATCTCCACTGGAACCTGACGTTGCGCGAGCACCTCAATTAATTCAGGATCACGAATTGCACTCAGGACATGTCCTAAGCGTTCGGAACCGATATTTAACGCCCCCCAGATCGACTCTGGTCCGGCGCTTTCTCCGGCGTGAGCGGTCAGTCGGAGGCCCTTGTCTGCCGCATATCGATAAAGATCGCGGAATTGCTCTGCCGGACCACGGCTTTCATCGCCACCAATCCCAACTCCGACCACATGCCTATCTTTGTGCTCGACGGCCAACTCAAAAACCCGCTTCGCCGCTTGGACCCCAAAGTGACGAACCGCGTCGAAGATCCACAAAACTGACGCGCCGAAATCCCGTTCTCCGCGCTCGCGGCCGACTTCCATGCCCGCAAAAAGAGGTTCGAATTGCTGTTTCCGCCAATGAACCACTCCGACTGACACATACACTTCAGCGTGAACGATTCCCTGCGCGTGCAGGCTCTCGATCATGCGGTAGGTGATGAGTTCGAAGTCATCGGGCGTCAGCAAACGTTGCGTGACTGCTTTGAAAGCTAGTAAAAATCCGTTGAAGTCCGCATACTCGTATAACTGAGTAGCTTCCCTGATTGTGAGGGGAGTTACGTCGTGCCGGCGACTGAGTTCGACGAGCGATTCCGGGGCAACGGTGCCCTCGAGATGTAAGTGCAGTTCAGCCTTGGGGAGTGCACGGATTAGAGCGCGATTCGCCATCAGCAATCTTGATTTACTGTAGCTGAAATTCGATTACTTCGAGAACGTGCAACTTTTTCGCTCCCGTGTTAATCAGATGTTGTACCAATGTGGTTGTTCAGGAGACGACATGCAGTTCCAAGTCAAACCCGAACCCGATCCTACTTCCTCTCCCTGGAACGACCGCGTCCTGATCGCGGCGGTAGTTGTGACCATGTTGCTCTCGCTGCTCGGGTACATGCACGCTTAACCGTTTAGTCCCTAGTCTCTTTACCGGGTAGCCACCACTCTTGGACCGGATGTAGGATTCCAGCGGTGATCCGTGTAGCTATCGTTGGCGGTGGTATTTCGGGATTGACGACCGCCTTCTACCTTGAGCAGGAGCGCAGACGAGCAACGCCAGTTTCTTTCACGGTCCTCGAGGCCGAGTCCCGTTTCGGGGGCATGATCCAGACGGAACGGGTGAATGGCTGCATCATTGAGGCTGGTCCCGACTCGTTTCTCAGCACAAAGCCCTGGGCTCGCGAGCTATGCGATGATCTGCGCCTCTCCGCTCAACTGATCGGCTCTCGCGATGGGGATCGGAAGACTTACATTCTGATCAACGGACGTCTGGAGCCAATCCCTCCCGGAATGCAGATGATGGTTCCCGCCAGGATCGCGCCAATGCTGACCTCGCGTCTGTTCTCACGCCAAGCGAAGTTCGCCATGGCGCGCGAATACTTCTGGCCTCCACAGGCGCTCAACCCCGATGAAGACGAAACCGTGGCCAGCTTTGTGTCGCGCCACTTCAACTCAGAGTTCGTGGATCGGCTCGCCGATCCCTTATTGACTGGGATTTACGGCGCCGAGGCGTCAATGCTAAGCGCACGCGCAACTTTGCCTTTGATGGTCGATATGGAGAGCCGCCATCGGAGTCTAGTGCGGGGTGCGATAGCGGCTAGGGCATCTCAGAACACATCGACTCCTCCGCAGTCGCTCTTCACTGCAATGCGCGATGGGATGCAACGCATGGTTGAAGCAATTGTGCGGCAATTGCCTCGAGAGTCTTTGCGCTCGTCTCAACGTGTGGATTCCCTTAAGGCGCAGCAAGACGGATGGCAGATCAGGTTCGGCGAAACAACAGAGGACTTCGATTGTGTGATCCTTGCTTTACCTGCGCACATCAGCGCCAGACTGATCGCTGATCTCCCAGGCTCAGAGCGTCCGGTCGAATTACTTTCCGAAATTTCCTATAGTTCTGCCGTAACCGTCGCCTTGGTCTACAGCGCCCCTATCACGCTGCCGCCGGGCTTCGGCTTTCTTGTTCCCCGTAGCGAAGCCAAACGCATGATCGCCTGCACTTTTGTTCACAACAAGTTTGAGAACCGCGCTCCGACAGGCACCACGCTACTTCGCGTGTTCATGGGGGGAACACGAGATCCCCAAATTGTCGATGAGACCGATGAGCAGATTGTTCAAATCGTCCGGCGCGAACTGCGCGAAATTCTGGGGCTCGACGCTGAGCCCCAGCTCGTTCGAATCTTCAAATGGCGTAAAGCCATGCCGCAGTATGCTGTCGGACACTTGTTGCGAATCGCGAGACTCGAAATGCACATGCAGCGCTTTCCCACTCTGCACCTCAGCGGCAACGCCTACCACGGAATCGGGATTCCAGATTGTGTCCGCGCTGGTCGCAACGCGGCAGATGCAATTGTGCGGCGCATTCGCTCGCAGAGAGCGTTAGCGTGAAGCCAGGCAATAGGCCCACAGAGACGTCCCGCCCGTTCGATCTGCTTGAATCCGGAGATCAGCGTTTATCTGCGTGAGCTTTGTTTTTCGTTCGAGGTTGGGCTTCCAAAACAAAAATCGGGCGGACCGAAGTCCGCCCAGTCGCTTGTCTGCTGTTCGTTTTGTTGTCCTAACTTGTAAAACTGTTGGGCAAAATACCCCTCAATAATGGCGTTGGGAGCCAAGCCAGAGAGTAGCCTAGACGGAAAAGGCGCAAAAGTAACTTTGGTCACTTCTGAATCGGCGAACTAAGCATTCGGCAACTTCGTAGCCTTGTCAGGGTTGATCCTTATCGGATTCACGTGGAGGTCCCTTTTTATGAGGTCCAAGCCTTTACTGGCGCTAATTGCCATGGCAAGTCTGCTGCTCATTCGGATGACATTCGCACAGGATCACCACGATCACTCATCGGATGCCGCGCATGCAGGCCACTCAATGACAGGGATGGAGATGCCCAACGACTCTTTTGGCAATTCCGCCGGAGAACAGGAGTTGAATGCCGCCACTCAGATGATGAGTTCGCACCACATGGAAATGGGTCCGCACATGAAGATGACTGAGCTGCGGAAGCCTCAGCCCGGCGATCAGGAGCGCGCCAAGCTACTTGTCGAGCAGGCGCGCCAGGTGATGGACAAATATCAGGACTATCACGCCGCTCTGAACGATGGATTCAAGATCTTCCTGCCCAATGTACCCCAGCGTCAGTATCACTTCACCAATTATTGGTATGGATTCGAGGCGGGCTTCCGTTTCACTCCGGAACATCCGACTTCCCTGCTCTATGACAAGACGATCGATGGATACAAGCTTGCCGGCGTCATGTACACGGCTCCCGCAAAGGCAGATGAAGAAGAGCTGAACGGGCGTATTCCACTCAGCATCGCGCAATGGCACGAGCACGTGAACTTCTGCTTTCCTCCAAAAGGACGCGAAGCCGAAGCCTGGCGGAAGAATGCGAAATTCGGAATGGCCGGATCGATCTCCACCCGCGAGGCTTGCGATGATGCCGGAGGCAGGTTCGTTCCGCTACTGTTTGGCTGGATGGTGCACGTCTATCCAAACCAGCAAGATGTCTGGGCCATGGGCCCAGGAATGCATTGAGAATCGCATGATCGGGCCATCCGGTGACCGCGTGAAGTAAGAAGACTGATGGACTGCTTTTTACTTCAGCTCATCCCCCGATCGCCCGATTCTTAGAAGGTCGTGCTCACTGTAAACCTGAAGGTCTTCTTCGGCTCTCGCAATACGTAAGTACTTCCATAGAGGATGAGCGACCGCTGGTACGTGTAGTCGCCTGCCGCGCCGGCTGGGAACATGTCGCGTGTGATCGGGGACTTGGTAGGAATGTTCGTATTCAAGAGCAGCGGGTTATATGCGTAATAAATGCGGAACGGCGCGTTCACGATCGGCAGCAAGACTTGCAGCTCCATACCGGTGGACATTCGTGGAGTGTAGTTCGTTCCAGGAATCGGCTGCAGCGTCGGAGAAAAATTAATCGTTCTTGCACCCTGGCAGTTAAAGCTCACGTCGACGGAGGGGCATCCGAAGGGCGTCCCGTTGAGGTTGGCAAGGTTCTCCGGAGTGAGCTTCAATTGGTTCGGCAGGGCGATGAAGTTCATGCCGAAGTCGTTGAATGCAGCCAGAGTCACGTGAGTCACAATGGGAATGCGGTATTCAATGTTAGTGTTGACAGTGGTATCGCCGCCCGCATAAATAATTGTCTCTGCCGGAATTGGGATTTGCACTGCACCCCGGCGCGGATTCGTCGGATCAAGCGGAACCAGGCTGCCATCCGGATTCTGCAAGGGAACCGTCACGCGATTGGCGATGAACACGTACGGCGTGACCGTCCGGATATCAAAACCGCGCAGGTCGTTTTCGCCGCCCATGTAGAAGCGTTCATAAGGCGGCGCCACCTTGCCGGCATAGCCAGTGATAAATGATCCTGTCACGCGGAATCCAAGCGAATTGCGCCTCTTGTTGACTGGAATCCAGTGCTTTAACTCCACGATCGGTCGAATCGTGTTCACGTTCCCACCGACGCCGGCAAACTCTCCGCCAACAAAGAGGCTTGTGCCCCGATGCGGCTGATACGGACTATCGATCGAGTTGAACGTGAAGCTCGGCGTGAGCTTACTCGTAATGATTCCGCGCAGCGAGTTTGGCCCACTAACGCCGTCGAAATTGATGGCTTCGAAATACTGTTGCGATGCCGTACTGAAGGTCTGAACGCTGGAACGCTGGTAGGAATATGACAGGCCAACACGCTTCAATGAGCGCCTGATTGGATAACTCGAGGAAACCGTAAAGCCAGTTTGCGACTGGCTGAAATTCTGCAGCGTGTTCAAAACATCGGATGGCAGGTTTACGTTGGTCCCGGTGAGGATCGAGTAATTCTTGGCTGCGTTGTAATCGTAGCGGCTGGTGTAAAGAGTAAAGCCAAGCTGCAGCGGACGATCAAAAGCGTAAGGCTCGGTAAATCCGAACAGAATGCTGCGCTGCAGGTTGCCGAGGTTGGCCGAAACAGTAAGAGTCTCGCCCAGGCCGAGGAAATTGTTGGTCTCGTAGTTGATTCCAATGAATGATCCCGCGAGTCCGCTGACGCCTCCTTGAAGGCCAATACTGTTCTTGCCTTTTTCTTTCACCTTCAGGGTTAAATCGACGGTGCCGTCCTGGACGTTCTGTTTCGCCTCGGAGTCCTGTTCTTCTTTTAATGGCTCAAAATAATTGAGCTGATTCAGGCGCAGCAGGCTGAACTCCCAAAGCTTGCTGTTGTAGACGTTCCCTTCTTCCAAAGCCAGTTCGCGCCGGATAACCTTATCCCGGGTTGTGGTGTTGCCTGTGAACTCAATGCGTCGTACGAAGAACTGCTTGCCTTCATCGATATCGACATCCAGAGAAACCGTCTTCTTGTCTTCGTCGACGGTGGTTTCGGGAACAGCGCTGAAGTTGATGAATCCCAGTTCTCCATACGCCTTGCGAAGATTTTCCAGGCCCTTGGCAATCGATTCCCGGTTGAAGATGTCGCCATCCTTGATGGGGAACTGAGCGCGTAGGGCTTTGACGTTAAAATTCTGCTTTACATTCTTGAAATCAATCTTCCCCAGCCGGTACCGGTCCCCTTCTTGAATGGGCACCCTGATATCTACGACCTTGCCGCTGTGGCGGAACAGGTAGGGGAACCCGGGACTCGTGTCGCGAATCTTGGTCTTCGGATCGTCTACGAGGACTTTGAAATATCCCTTGGTCTGATAGAAGAAGCGGACGCGCTCAGCATCTTCGTCGAGCTTGCTTGCGTCATAGGTGCGGGCGAACAGATTTTCCAGAATGAGAGAATGCGGGATTCCGATCGGCTTGGTGTTCTTCATCGCCGCGCGCAGTTCGCGGCTGGGAATCTTCTTGTTGCCGTCGAAGCTGATCTTGCCGACTTTGACCTTCGGACCTTCTTTGACAACGAAGTCGATGCTGACCGCAGCCGGCGGAATCCTGCGCACTTCGGTGCGGATGGTAGCGAACTGCCGCCCATGCTCACCGAGCAAGCTCTTCAGCACCACCTCCGCCTTCTTCACCTTCGTGGGATCATACTGACTCTCTTGCGTAAGCCCGACTTTCTCTTTCTTGAAACGATCAAGCACGTCGCTTTGCGAAACCGAATTCAGGCCGGTGTACTTAATCTCGCGGATGGTCGGCTTCTCAGTTACGTAGATGTAAATGATTACGCCCTTCGGAGTTTCCTGCCGCTCGAAGCGAAGATCGTCGTAGTAGCCGGTATTCCAGAGCGAATTGAAGTCTCTCTCAATAGCCTGCGGATCGTAGACATCGCCTGGACGGGTGAAAATCCGCGCCTTTACCGTTTCTGCAGGAATGCGGCGGTTTCCCCTTATCCGAACGTCTTCGACGAGCGTCTGCTGGGCATGCAAATGCAAGCATGAAAGGATGAGAGCAACTGGCAAAAGAACCAAACGGACGGTGCGAAACAGGCTAGATCGGCGACGGCCGACGAGCCCGTCCGCTGCTTGCTGGCTAATAAAAATAAGAAGCCCCTCTACCAAGGTATGAAATCGTGGAGGAATTCACAATTATATGAGAGCGCGTAGGAACCATCCAAGCGTAGTGACCGCTCTCAAGGTAAAAAGTTGTGAGCTTGAGTCTAAAGAGAGCAGAGGGATGAAAGCGCTGGCGCGGCCCTTGGACTCATATCCACGGCAGAAATTCACTGTTAATTCCCTGATCAGGCAGCTAACAGTGAATTAACAGCGAAAGTATCAGCGAATTTATCAGTGAATTTTGATTTGTTTATGAAACCCGCATAAACGGTGGGCTACCGCTGAAAAGCAGTGAATTAACAGCGAAATTGCAAGGAGTTCCTTGATTGATCCTGCTACCGTCATTGTTGCTCTGCGCCTCCCGTGGCTTCTCTTTGTAGCAGCAAGCTCCGCAGCAACGGAGCCCCACACCCAATTGTGCTACGACGATTCGATCCCCAAGTCAAGGTTTGTAGCGTCGTTTGCTGGGGAAATCGATTCTTGCGGGTCGAAGGCTTGAGGCTTACGGCAGCTGCGGGATGGGATAAATTCCTGCACGACGAGCGTCGCTGATAGCGATCTGCGTGATCTGCGTCTCGGAAAAACGGGCCAGGCCGCGCTCCGCGCTACGCACAGCGCCTTCGAAGGGGAAACGACCCGTCAGCGCGACGTCGATGAAGAGCTTTTTATCGGAGTTCTCCGCGGACTTCACGCCCACATAGGCGTGCCCCGGTACAAGTACGATCACCGGCTCCATGCCCAGATTTTCGAAGGCTGAGGCAAAGAGCACTGCTGCGTCAATGCAGTTGGCTGAACTGGCGGCGATGCTCTCGCGAGGTGTGCGGATGCGCTCGCTCACAGCCGTATTGGCGCCAAAGGTGAGAGAGCTTTTCACGTACGAGAGCCTCTGCCTTTGCAGTGCCGTATAAATCGCCCGCGCCTCGAGTCGCGTCTCGCGCTCCTGTCCAGCGGCATCCTTCCAGTCTTCATATCCAGGTAGACGTCGTCCGGGCATCAACTCTTTCGCTCGACTCAGCACCTGTTCAACGCGAGCATCGTGCGGTGTCACCCAGGAAGCGATGAACTGTGCGTACTTGAATCCCCTGCCCCAGAAGATGTCTTCCACTGCACGCATGCGGACTGGGACCGTGGTGCTATAGATCGGATCTCCGGCAACGTCGGTCACTCTTACTTGGGCGGTTGCGCCAGTAATCTCGCGGTTCTGATAAAGGCGGGGTAAGAAGGTGGGCGCAAATAAGAAGCTTCGAGCTCCTCCAGCCGGCACGGTGACGATCTGGACTTCTTCATCGCTCCACCCGGTCACGCGGACGGCGATTCGATAGCGCTGCTCGGTATCAGTCGAGTTAGAAACTCTCACCGAAACCACTCCCCACTTTCGCTGATCGGGTGCCTGAAGCGACGCGTAGTTCGCAAATGCCGGAAAGACGTCTCCGTCGATGCCCGATTCGATCTTGAACGTCGGCTCCGGAGTGCGAGGCGCACGCACATTTCGCGTGACCTCCGGACGATCGAAATCTCCGCCAGCGAATGCCGGCAGCGAGAGCGCTAACCCAAGGGCAGCGCACGCGGTGGCGGACATTCTGGCGGAAACCTTCATTGTTTTTCCGAATCTACGCCGCTGAACAGAAATCACAATCCAAGGGAATGCTTAATCGGCTTCAGCGCGGACTAAGGTTTACCGACTAGCGAAGAAGGCACAAGGTCACGAAAGGAGGGAGGCTGTCGGCGTTCAGCATTCCGCGTTCGGCCCGTCGAGGTTCTTTCCCCAACATCGACGAAAACGAGAGCCCGACGAGAGCCGGCCGAAAGCCGACTGTCGAGCGCCAAGAGCCTCCTTGCTATGCAATTCAATACACAAGACTTCCGTTCACCTGTCCAGATGCGCCACTGGCTGTACCCAGTTGATTTATAAGGGCAGTAAGGCTTAAACTTGATATGCGACCCAAAAGGTCGTATATTGCACGTTTTCCAACGGCATGCTGAAGCTTACAAAGAAGGCCGATTACGGACTGATCGCCGTGAAGCACCTGGCAGAGCTAGGCCCGAACGGGTCATGCAGCGCTAAGGATATCGCTGAGGCTTACCGCCTGCCTGCTGAGGCCCTCGCCAAGATTCTGCAGAAGCTGGCGAAGGCGAAGCTGCTGGTGTCGCATCACGGAAGCAACGGAGGCTATGCCCTCGCTCGCGATGCGCGGCAGATTTCCGCGCTGGAAGTGATTCGTGCGATCGACGGTCCGCTCTTTATTACATCGTGCCTGCCGTATGACACCGGCGGATGCGAGCAGAGCGGATGCTGCACTGTACGCGAGCCGCTGCGGCAGGTAAACGAAAGTATCCGGGCACTGCTCAACGACATCAAGATTTCAGACATGCGCGACTCGCGGCAGCGGCATGCGACCGCGGCGCCAAGCACGCAATTAGAGGATTTAGTTACTTTGCGCTGACGCAGTGCGCAACGACTTTGGAGAAATGACGAGTATGAGTACAACGGCAGTTGCGACCCCCACTAACGGAAATGCGCATGCTTCGGTAAAGCTGCCCATCTACATGGACAACCACGCCACCACGCCGGTCGACCCGCGGGTGGTGCAGGCGATGCTTCCTTATTACACCGAGCACTTCGGCAACGCGGCCAGCCGCAATCATCAATTCGGATGGGAAGCCGAGCAGGCGGTCGAAACCGCGCGCGAGCAGATCGCGAAACTGGTGGGCGCCACTGCGAAGGAGATCATCTTTACCTCAGGTGCGACCGAGAGCGACAACCTCGCCATTAAGGGCGTTGCGGAGATGTATCGCGAGAAGGGCAACCACATCATTACTGCCGCGACGGAGCACAAGGCGGTGCTGGATACCTGTAAGCGCCTGGAGAAGAATGGGTATCGCGTCACCTATCTACCGGTAGGCGCCGATGGACTTATCAATCTCGAAGATCTGAAGCGCGCGATCGACGAGAAGACAATTCTCGTCACCATCATGTACGCCAACAACGAAATCGGCGTGCTCCAGCCTGTCGCCGAGATCGGAAAGCTTTGCCATGAGAAAGGCGTGCTCTTCCACACAGATGCTGTGCAGGCGATCGGCAAAGTTCCGGTCAACGTGATTAAAGACAACATCGACCTGATGTCGATCACAGCGCACAAACTCTACGGACCAAAGGGAGTGGGAGCGCTGTATGTCCGGCGCAAGAATCCGCGCGTGCAGATCACCGCGCAAATCGATGGTGGCGGTCATGAGCGCGGCATGCGCTCGGGGACCTTGAATGTTCCGAACATTGTCGGTCTGGGCAAAGCTTGCGAGCTCGCGATGAACGAGATGGCTGAAGAGTCAAAGCGTCTCGCGTACCTGCGCGACCGGCTGAAAAAGAAACTGGAAGACAATCTCGACGAGATTCACATCAACGGCTCGATGGAGCATCGCTTGCCCGGCAACTTGAATATGAGCTTCGTGTACGTGGAAGGCGAGTCCCTGTTGATGGGCATCAACGACATCGCAGTCTCCAGCGGATCGGCTTGCACCTCGGCGACGCTGGAACCCTCTTATGTATTAAAGGCGTTGGGCCTCGGCGATGACGTCGCGCATAGCTCGATCCGATTTGGTATTGGACGCTTCAACACTGAAGCCGAGATCGACTACGTAGCCGACAAGCTGATCGACACGGTCAAGAAGCTGCGCGAACTTTCACCGCTGTACGAGATGGTGAAGGAAGGCATCGATCTGAAGAAGATCCAGTGGGCCACCGAAGGACACTGAAACGGTTTTACTGAAAGACAGTTCTCAAAAGAGTTTTGGGAGAAATAGAAAATGGCATACAGCAATAAGGTGATCGACCACTACAACAACCCCCGCAACGTCGGCACGCTCGACAAGAGCAGCAGCGATGTTGGCACCGGGCTCGTGGGAGCGCCGGAGTGTGGCGACGTGATGCGCCTGCAGATCAAGGTCAATCCTGACACCCAGGTCATCGAAGAGGCGAAGTTCAAGACCTTCGGCTGTGGCTCGGCCATTGCTTCGTCATCGCTCGCCACGGAGTGGATCAAAGGCAAGAAAGTCGAAGACGCCCTCGCGATCAGGAACACCGACATCGTGAAGGAGCTCTCGCTGCCTCCAGTGAAGATTCACTGTTCCGTGCTGGCCGAAGACGCCATCCGCGCCGCGATCGGGGATTGGAAGAAGAAGCACGCGTCGGCCGAGCCGGTTACGGTCGAGACCGCTCAAGCGAAAGCCTAGCTGAGGGATTAGCGAAGAGCACCAGCTTTAGCGAAGGCACCAGCTTTAGCGAAGGGCATCAGCTTTAGCGAAGGGCATCGGCTTTAGCGAAGGCATCGGCTTTAGGCAAGGTTTAGGGGAAGGGCATCGGCTTTAGCCGTGCCCGTAAAGGGGCCATATTACCGGAGCTTTAGCCGCTGCGGTTCTTGGCTTTCAAGGGCACCTCAGCGGCCAAAGCCGAAATTTGGGAATTTCGTAAACGGCACGACTGTAAGGTCGTGCGCTTCCCCAAGACAGAAATTCTCGAGCAGAGGAAATGGCAACAACGATCGACAGTCCGGTACTCACGCCCGACAATGCTGCCGCCGGCAGCAAGGGCGTCCAGATCACGCAGCGCGCGCTGGCTAAGATTCGCGCTGCGATGGCGAAGGAGAACGTGTCGCCAGAGCAGGGTGGACTGCGCCTTGGTGTCTCTGGTGGCGGATGCTCGGGGTTGAGTTATCAGATTCGGTTCGACAGCAAGCCGCGTGAGCGCGACCGCGTATATGAGTTCGAGGGAATCCGCGTCTTCGTCGATCCTAAGTCATTTATTTATCTCGCGGGAATGATCCTGGATTGGGAAGAGTCGTTGATGAAGCAGGGCTTCAACTTCATCAATCCCAATTCGTCAAAGTCGTGCGGCTGCGGCTCATCGTTTTCTGCTTGAAAGGGCATGGGCCAGGAAACAATCGGGTGATCGGGTCATCGGGTGATCGGGTGAAGTGAAATCCAAAAGGCTTTCGGTTATCGGCATTCGGCTCTCTGCCAGGAAGCTGTCCTGTGAGTTACATAGAAACCCAGAGGCCGAACACCGACAGCCGAATGCCGAAAGCCGTTTTACTTCACCCGATGACCCGATCGCCCGATCACCCGATTCTTGTTATGCATCCAGTTGTGCCAAGTCCGGAGACGCTGTCAGCACAGACCTGCTGGTCGTGCGTGCGCGAGATCGAAAAGGCAGCGCATTTCTGTCCGCACTGCAGCAAGCTACAGCCGCCTGCGGATTCTGATTACTTCAGCTTCTTCGGCCTGCAGCGCCGGCTAAACATCGATCTGGGGATGTTGGAGAAGGAGTTTTATAAGCTGAGTCGGCGGTTGCACCCGGACGTCTATGCACGCGCAACGCCAGCAGAGCAGCAATGGAGCACGCAGAAGAGCTCACTGCTGAATGACGCATATCGCACGCTGCGCGATCCGATTGCGCGTACGGAGTATCTGCTGGAACTCGAGGGCGTGAAGCTGGAAGAGCAATCACGCGCCGCCACTGACGAGGCCCGCGCCCAAGGCAAAGAGAAGCAGCAGGTAGTGCCGCCGGATCTGCTGGAAGAGGTGTTCGAGCTGAATATGCAGCTCGAAGAGATGCGCATGGGCAAGAAAATGGGCGAGCGTGATGAGCAGGTGGCGAAGGACTTGGAATCTGCGAAGGGACGCTTCGAAGAGATGCTTTCTTCTTCGAATGATGAGTTGCGGAAGCTGTGGAATGAATGGGATCAGGTCATTGCCAGCGGAGCCGATGCCGAGGATCCAAAGCGAGTAGCGGTTCGCGACAAGATGGTCGCGCTGCTGAATCGGCGGTCGTATGTCAGAAATTTGGTGCGGGATGTGAACGAGGTCTTGCAGACGTAAGTAGCGGTTTAGGGAGGGGCACCGGCTTCAGCCGTGCCGGTAGCGCGTGTTCCCAAATTGGTACGGCTTTAGCCGTTGAAGTCAGTCACTTACCGCAACGGCTAAAGCCGGAGCCATTGCAGAGAACTTACGGCACGGCTGAAGCCGATGCCCCCTCCCTAAACCGAGAACCAGGTTTTGCCTTAAACGTCATGCCAGAAGAACGCATTGTCGGAATTGATTTAGGCACGACCAATTCGCTCGTCGCCTACATGGAAGACGATAGTCCCGTCATCATCCCTGGGGAAGACGGCTCGAACCTTGTTCCCTCCGTCGTCGCACTTACACAAGATGCGCGGGGCGATCACATTGTGGTCGGCAATCGTGCACGTACGCACTTGATCGAGACCCCTGAGCGTGCAATTTACTCAGTGAAGAGACTTATGGGACGCGGCGTTGAGGACGTTCAAGAGGAGCTGAAACTCTTCCCCTTCCGACTCGATCACACGCAGCCCGGCGAGGCGCTGCGCATCAGGCTGGGCGATCGTACCTTTACTGCTCCGGAGATCTCCGCGTACATCCTGCTGCAACTCAAAGCCAACGCCGAGCGATTTTTTGCTGCACCCGTGACCAGGGCGGTGATCACCGTTCCCGCCTATTTCAACGATGCGCAACGGCAGGCTACGAAAGACGCTGGCCGCATCGCGGGGCTCGAAGTATTGCGCCTGGTCAACGAACCAACGGCCGCAGCCTTGGCTTACGGACTGGACAAAGGAAAAGATGGGATTGTCGCAGTCTACGACCTCGGCGGAGGCACCTTCGATATCTCCATTCTGAAACTACACGAAGGAATCTTCGAAGTGATCGCCACCAATGGCGACACGCATCTGGGCGGCGATGACATTGATAATCTGCTGATCGCAATCGCGCTGGACGATATCGCCGGAGACCTCAAGCTCGACCTGCGGCGGAACGGCGAAGCCGTGCAGGCAATCCGCAAATCAGTGATCGACGCTAAGATAGCCTTGTCCTCGCAGCCCAGCGCCAAACTCGATGTTGAACTGCCTGGCGGCAAGCGCTATCAGCGTGAAATCACACGGGAGCAGTTCGAGCAGTTGATCGAGCCCATCATCCAGAAGACAGTTGCTCCGAGCAAGCAGGCGTTCGCAGATGCGAAGATCAAGCCAGAGCAGATTGATCAGATTGTTCTCGTAGGGGGTTCGACACGCATCCCCCGCGTGCGCGCTCTCGTGAAAGAACTATTCAAGCGCGAACCGCACGTTGAACTGAATCCAGACGAAGTGGTTGCTCTGGGAGCTGCAGTGCAGGCGCACATTCTCGCCGGTGGATCGAAGGCTACTGAAGACATGCTCCTGCTCGATGTCACTCCGCTCTCGCTCGGCATTGAAGCCATGGGCGGAGTAGTGGCAAAGATCATTCACCGCAACTCAACGATTCCGGCTTCGGCGACCGAGCACTTCACCACCGCCGTCGAAGGACAGACAAATGTCGCGATCCACGTGCTGCAAGGCGAGCGCGAACTTGCAAGTGATTGCCGATCGCTGGCGCGCTTTGATTTGAGGGGCATTCCGCCTATGCCCGCAGGACTCCCGCGCATAGAAGTGAAGTTTCTCATCGATGCCAATGGAATCCTGCACGTAAGCGCGCGCGAGCAGCGCAGCGGCAAGGAAGCCCAGATCGAAGTTAAACCGACGTACGGCCTGACCGACGCTCAGGTGGAAGACATGATCATCGCCTCGTTCGACCACGCGCAGGAAGACTTCCAGAAACGACAAGTAATCGAAGCGCGGGTGGAGGCAGACAACATCCTGCTTGCCTTAGAGAAGGGCCGCCGTGATCCAGCGTGGCAAGAGCTTACCGGCGACGAAAAGCGCAGAGTCGAACTGCTGGAAACCGAGTTAAAGGAAGCGCAGGCGGGCGATGATTACAGGACTGTTCGAGCCGCCATCGATGCGTTGAACGAAGGCACGATGAGGCTAGCCGAACTCATGATGGACTCTGCCGTGTCGGATGCCATCAAGGGCAAAACCATGTCCGGCGCTGACTCCGAATTGGGCCAAGGTCCATCGGCGCCACACCCGATCGCGCCGGCCGAGTTCGAGCACAAGCGATAAGAGGAAAAAACGAAATTATGTCCGACGAAAAGAACAAAACCAGCGGCCAGGGTGCCGCCACCATGGAAGAACCCAGTCCTAATACCGTTCGCGTGACGTTCATGCCCGGGAACAAGACCTTCGAGTTCGAAAAGGGGCAACTGCCTTATGCCGATCACGGCAAGCCCGAATCGATCCTCGATGTGGCTATGAACAATGACTTCTTCCTCGATCATGCCTGCGGAGGAAACTGCGCCTGCACCACGTGCCACGTCATCGTGCAAAAAGGCGAAGAACTGCTCTCGGAGATGGACGATGACGAAGCCGACCGGCTCGATATGGCTGCCGGACTCACGCTGCACTCACGCCTCGGCTGCCAGGCAGTGATCGACAAGCCCGGAGAAATTGTGATTGAAATTCCAGAATGGAACCGGAATTACGTTTCAGAAGGCCACGCGCCGAAGGACTGAAGAGGGACTATGCCTGCTGATCTTGGTTGGGAAGACGCTGAAGATATCGGCATCCTGCTGGCGGAAAAGTTCCCGGACACCGATCCGCTGACCGTGCGTTTCACCGATCTGCACCGCTTCGTTACTGAATTGCCTACGTTCAACGACGATCCCGGTACGTCGAACGAAGGCAAGCTCGAGGCGATCCAGATGGCTTGGTATGAGGAGTGGAAAGACTCGCAGTAATTATGTTTGCTGTCATTCCGAATCCGGCAGGATGAGAAATCCCTATAGAAACTTAGCCTTTGAGTAAGACGAAAGATGTAAGCTGCTAGATCAATCTAGGAAAAACGCCTTCGTATCAGTAGGGATTCCTCGCCGCAACTTCGCGGCTTCGGAGTGACAAGGCAGAGGCCGGGAGCCTACTTCAATACCTTCACTTGCGCTCCAGGCGGCTGAGCAAGCGCGAACTGGTCATCGGTAAGAGGCTTATTGACTTCGATCTTCTCGATTGTGATCACAATCGAGTACTCTTCTTTGGGACGATTGATGGTGATCTGCGACGGGAAATTCACTCCCTGGAAGTCCGCGAAGTTGTCGTAGACAGCCTCAGTCGCGATCGCTCCGTTGCGGTCGTAGATCATTTGCCGATGGGGCTTCAGGTCGATCCGCGAGAAAGTAATCTTGCGCTGCAAACGCCAGGTATCTCCATCGTGCGCGATGACGTTCACGATATAATCGGGCAGCTCCCAACTCTTTTTCTTGTTGCTTGTATCCTGCACTACATCGGTGCCCTGCTCGAGCACCGCAATGTCGCTGGCACCAATCTCGTGCAGCAGCAGGGAATCGAAGAAAACATGGGGCCGCAGGTTCTCGAGAGTATTGGTCGAAGGCTGTGGTGAATCTTGGGCCGGGCCTTCGATGAACTTGTTCATCGGAGGAATCGAAAGTTTGAAGGTCTTGCCGTCACTCACCATGTCAAAGGCGCGACTGCGGACGATCGGCAATAAACCGATCACGTGCAGCATGTCCGGATCTTTTTCCAGGATGTAGCCCTTGATCTGCTGAATATCGGTTACTTTGCCCTTCTTCGAGCCACCCAGAGAGGTTGCGATTTCGACGGTGGCGCTAAACGAATGAATCTTTCGCGCTTCGGAGTTAATGCGCTCTGCCAGTTGCGGCAGATCCGCAACCAGCAGGTTGGAGGTATTGACTTGCCGCTTATTGAGAGTTCGAGTGTGAACCAGGCAACCGGAGATCGAGAGTATCAATACTGCGATTCCAAGGGATCGTGCCGCGCATCGTATCTGCATGAAAAAACAGAAGCGTTATTGAATCTGTCCAGTATATAAGAGCTTTTGATTACGTGGTTCTGGACACCGTCGGCCGGTACAAGGATGGCAAGTTCGTGAAGGGTTGCGTTGCCTATGCCTTATACAAAGGTCGCCGAACGATAGAAAGAATCAAAGCAAAAGCCCGGCCGAAGGCGGGCTCCCCAACAAGCGCCGATGTTGCCGTCGTTGAGATGCAGACAGCGGCCGGGAATCACTTAACCTAATTGCCTTCGCCAACCGCATGACGGTAGGCTGCGACGTTTTTGTTGTGCTCCTCAAGCGTCTTGGCAAAGCGATGGTGGCCCTGGTTGTCGCTGACGAAGTACAAGTAGTCGGTAGTCGCAGGATGCATGGCCGCTAGCAGAGAATCCTTTCCCGGATTGGAGATCGGCCCGGGCGGAAGTCCAGGATTGCGATACGTGTTATAAGGTGAGCCGTACTTCAGGTCGGAAGCATAGATGGTGCCGCGATAGCGGTTCGCGAGCAGCGCGGCGTAGATGACGCTGGGGTCGGTATCCAGTGCCACGCGCTGTGCCAGCCGGTTGTAGAAGACACCGGCCACCAGCGGACGCTCTTCCGGCACAGCAGTCTCCTTCTCCACAATCGAGGCCATGGTCACGATGCGGTGGACGTCACCGGTCACCCCGATGGCGTGCGCTTCCTGACGAAAGCGCTTCACCATGGCTGCAACCACATCGGGGGCTTTCTGCTTGCGGGAAAACCGGTACGTGTCCGGATAGAGATAACCTTCGAGTGTAGGCACTCGAGGATCAATGTCCCGCACGAGCGCGACTTGAGAACGAACCTGGTCCAAGAAGTTCTGCTGCGAGTCGATGCCCAGTTTCTCCACGCTGGCCGCGATATCAAAAATGTTATAGCCCTCGGGAATGACCAGCACGCGAGCATAAGTCTCTCCGTGGGCGATGTGGCGATAGATCTCTGTGAGCCGCTCAGGATGATCGAATTCGTACTCCCCCGCCTTCAACGATCCATGTCGCAATAGATGCCACAGCAGAAACGCCGAGCGGCTGCGGATAATTCCCGCCTGCTTCAACTCAGAGGCAATGTGCCGCGCCGAGGAGCCGGACTTGAACTCGACAAACGTCTGCTGCTTCGCTCCTGCCGGAACCGCCAGACAGAAGCCGATCCAGCCGGCAAAAGCCAGCAACACGAAAAACCCGAACGCAAAGAACTTGCGCATTTCAAAATTTTAGATTCATTTCCCGCCAAATAGGTCAGCAGCCTTGAAACGAAAGATACAGGCATGAAGAGGAACTTCTGGGTAACGTGACCGTTGCATTTTAAGCTGGAGACGACGACGCAGCGGGCTGCGTCTCCCGGAAGAGGCTGGATAAACCCGGGTTACTAATTCGTCGTGCGTTGCAACCTGGGCTGACGTTCTTTCTCCGGTACGTCTCCATGTGCGCGTTTAGTCTGATATGGAACTTCGAGATTTGGACAATCAGTGACGTATTTTAGCTTGGGATTCTCACCATCACTGAACACGTACGCGGTAATTGACAGACAGCCATTGGCGCGGGCAGGAATGATTATTCCTTTATCCGGCATGAATCGGTTGCCGCGTCGTTTGTGTAAGAAGGTGTTTGGCCCCGGATTGCCGAGTAAAGTTCGCGGTTGGCTTGTAGTCGCCGATTGTTCAATGCTGGGAACGACAACATTGTCGGTCTGTTGCATAGGACCAGCACTTGCTAAAAGCAGCACCAGTGGAAGCAGCATACTTTGCCTCCCGATAGGCGTATTTTAGTCCCCCTTAGTTTCCGAATCCAATGCTGAATCCAGCGACGCAGGGCCTACGCGTCCAGGTGCCACTGGGGTTCATGGCGGAGACGTAGCATGCTGCACCTGATACCAAACTCCCCATTTACAGGCCTTTCATTCAGCAGTACACTCTGAGGGCCTCTACTAAATCGATTTATGAAGAAGCTCCTGATTGCTCTCTGCACGCTTCTGCCTGCGTTGCTATGGCCTTGCGTACTACGCGCTGACGATAACATTCCTCATGCCGCCTGGCGCATTCCCATCGGACAGCCTCCGGCGAATCCCGGCGGACACAAGCCGGAGATCAGCAACATTGACGACGGTTTTTGGCAGGGCGCACCGGTCGGCGGATTCGGAGCAGGAACATTCTCGCGCTCGTATCGCGGACATTATGAACGCTGGCACCTGAAGGCCGGAGTGCACAAATATGAAGACGTCCCCGCGAATCAGTTTGCTGTATTCGTTAGGCCCGAAGGAGGAGAGCCGATTGCCCAGGTGCTCGCCACGGATAATCCGAGTCACGGGCTTTCAGCCTGGAACTGGAGTTATCCCGCGGGATCTGGAGAATATGCTGCGCTCTATCCGAAATCCTGGTTTGCTTATCAGTCGCCGCAGCTGCCGATCAAGCTGACGGTTGAGCAGTTTTCGCCTGTACTTCCCGACAACTACAAAGAGACCAGCTATCCGGTGGCGATCTACAACTGGTATGCGCAGAACCCCACAAGCAAGCCGGTCACCGTCTCGATTCTCTTTTCCTGGGCAAACATGGTGGGGTGGTTTCGCGATTCCACGCGCGGCTTCGCGGGCGGCCTGAATAACCAGAACACGAACACTTACCACGCCGAGCAGATCCAAAATGGGAACATGCAGGGGATTGTATTCGATCGCCTGCGCAGCGGAGCCGTGCAGGAAGAATGGGACGGGCAGTTCGCTATCGCAGCTCTCGCCACTCCAGGAGTGGAGGTTACTTATACAACAAGTTGGATGTCCTACGGCACAGGCGAGGATGTGTGGAAGCCGTTCTCAACTGACGGGCGTCTCCCGAATTGGGCTCCGAAACTCGCCAGTGCGGGTGAGCCCATGGCAGCCGCCATCGCGTTGCGCTTCACCCTGGCTCCGAACGAGAAGAAACTGGTTCCCATGGCGCTCGCGTGGGACTTGCCTATCGCGGAATTTGGCGGCGGACGCAAATGGCTGCGCCACTACACAAAATTCTTCGGAACGTCAGGAAGCAACGCCTGGAAGATCGCGCGCACCGCGCTGGAGAACGATCAGGATTGGAGCCGTCAGATCGACGAGTGGCAAAAGCCTTTTATTGAAGACGAGTCCAAACCACTCTGGTACCGCGGGGAGCTATTCAACGAGCTCTACATTCTGGCGGATGGTGGAACACTCTGGGGCCATGAACTCAATGGCGTGGGCAATCCCAGGCATCATTCCGCGCAAATGGCCGACAGCTTCAGCTATCTCGAGTGCTTTGACTATCAGTACTACGGCACATCCGACGTTCGCTTTTACGGTTCTTTCCCGCTGGTTAAGTTCTGGCCCGAGATCGAGAAGCAGGAGATGCGCCAGTACACCGACACCATTGCCGAGAGCAATCCGCAGGAGTATGTGTGGGCTTGGAAGCGCGATCACCAGCACATACTCGAGCTCATGCAGCGTAAGACGGCCGGGTCCGCCCCGCACGATCTCGGTTCGCCGACGGAAGATCCGTTCGTGAACGTGAATCAATACAACTATCAGGACGTCTCGAACTGGCGCGATCTGAACAGCAAATACGTGCTGATGGTTTGGCGCGATTATGTCTTCAGCGGCTCGAAAGACAGCGATTTCCTCCGCTACACCTGGAATGCGGTAAAGATGGCGATGGAGCACCTTCGTCAGTACGATAAAAATGGCGATGGGCTCATCGAAAACGGCGGCTTCCCCGACCAGACTTATGACAACTGGGTAGCACGCGGCGAAAGCTCGTACAGCGGCAGTTTGTATCTGGCAGCTCTGCGTGCAACCGCGGAGATCGCGCGAAAACTGGGGGAAAATACAACCGCTCAGGGGTACGACGCCTTATTCAAGCGCGCACAGGCAGCGTTCGTTAAGAACCTCTGGAACGGCACCTATTTCAATTATGACGTTGGCAGCGATTACAAGTCAGACATCATGGCCGAGCAGCTCGCGGGCCAATGGTACGCAAACCTCACCGGCCTTGGCGAGATTGTCCCGGCGGAGATGCGCCGTTCCGCGCTTCAGCATGTGTTCGACTTCAACGTAATGAAGTTCCAGAATGGAACCATGGGCGCGGTAAACGGTATAGCCGCCAATGGCGATATCCTGCACGAGAACGAACAAGTGGAAGAGGTCTGGACAGGCACGACGTTCGGCGTGGCCTCGCACATGCTGTCCGAAGGAATGCGCGATCAGGCCTTCAAGACCGCCGAGGGCGTATACAACGTCGTATGGAAAGATCGCGGGTACTTTTTCCGAACGCCTGAAGCTTACGACTCGCGCGGCCTCTTTCGCGCCAGCATGTACATGCGGCCCGGATCAATCTGGTCGATGGAGATGACAGGGAAATCGGGGCCTCGACCCTCGTTGACAGCAGTGAAGGGACAGTAGGCAATAGGCGATAGGCGATAAGCAAAAACGGTCCTCCAGACTGTCGCCCCTTCGTTTTTCTTTTGATTTTTACTTATTGCTTATTGCTTATCGCCGCCTTTAAGGCAGCACAGCAGCTCTGGTGAACATCACATGAATGCGCAGGAACTCCGCTTGCGCTGAGCTCATTTCCCAAGGCCCCAGGTAATGCCGGAATCCGCAGTCGGTCAGCTGATCCTCTTCATCCTTGTCGTTCTTGCCTCCGCACATCTTTTCGGTAGCCTCTTTACGCGGTTGCGACAGCCGCGTGTGATTGGAGAAATTCTTGGTGGACTCCTTGCCGGACCTTCTCTGCTCAACCTCTCTGCCGGATCAGAAGCGGCATTGGCTAAACCAGCTCTGGATGTACTCTACTGGATCGGCCTGCTGATGCTCATGTTTCTCTCCGGCGCGGA
>QIBA01000069.1 GCA_003225175.1 Acidobacteriota bacterium | reverse complement strand
CAGCCAAGGAAGCGGCCATGAAAGCGTTAGGAACTGGAGCATCCCGCGGAGTTACGTGGGCCAGCATCGAAGTGGCTCACGAATCCGGCGGGCGCCCAATCGTGCGACTTGCAGGGAAGACTTCTGAAATCGCTCAGAAGCTCGGGGTCAAGCGAGTTTCGCTTTCTGTAACTCACACTGAGAGCACGGCGATGGCGATTGTGATTTTCGAAGACGGCAAATAGGGCAGAGTTCTAAAACAACGGAGCGCTGGTCGCCCGGCCGTTCCGTTCACGATTAAGTCTTTCGCCGCTCTGGAAGGAGCTTCGTCGCACGCGAGGATCTGCGCCGCTCCTTGCCGGTTCCATCCAGTGCAAAATCCATGCTGCCGACTACGTGCAGGCGCAGGAAGTTTGTCGATCCGCTCGCAGTGCGGGTACCGGCTACGATTCCGATTACGTCACCGTTATGTACAACACCGCGCTGCCAAAGCAAACGCTCGGCGCCACGTACCATGTCATCGGTGACGGGCGTATGATCGCAAATCATCGGTGTGACGCCCCAGAGTAAATTCACACGATTGCAAACTCCAGGCACGTAGGAGAAGGCGTAAATATCTGTCTTTGGCCGGTACTTTGAGATGAGCCGCGCTGTCGTTCCGGTTTCGGTATAAACAGAAATCGCGCGCATATCAAGTTCCTGAGCCGCGTGCGCCACCGACTCGCAGATTGTTTCGGAGATCGAGAGCTTCCCGTTGCTGCGACGTCGATGCGTGGGCTCGGCGGCCATCTGACTTTCGGTTTCGCTGATGATCTTTGCCATCATGCGAAGGGCTTCGCGCGGATATTTTCCGCTTGCCGTTTCTCCCGATAACATCACCGCATCGCTGCCGTCGAAGATGGCGTTGGCAACATCGCTGGCCTCCGCGCGTGTCGGGCGCGGATTCTCGATCATCGACTCCAGCATCTGGGTGGCGGTGATTACCGGTTTGCGCCAGGCGGCCGCACGACGAATCACGTGTTTCTGAATGATCGGAACTTTCTCGGGTGGCATCTCGACCCCGAGATCGCCGCGCGCGACCATCACGCCGTCTGAGATTTCGAGAATTTCTTCCAAGTGCTCAATGGCTTGCGGCTTCTCGAGTTTGGCGATAACCCATACGTCGCCGCGGAACTCTTTGATTTTTTCGCGGACCGCCTGCACGTCAGCGGCGGTACGAATGAACGACACGGCCACCATGTCGACTGCGTGAGCAAGCCCGAACTCGAGATCTTTTTCATCTTTTTCTGTGAGCGAGGGAACGCTGACCACCGTCCCCGGAAGGTTGATGCCCTTGTGCTCGCCCAAAAGCCCGCCATTCACGACTTCGCATTCGACGTCATCACCCTGGATCGAGCGCACACGCAGTTCGATCAACCCGTCGGAAAGGAGAATGCGAGCGCCCGGCTGCACCTCTCGCGCCAGCGTCTTGAATGTCGTCGAGATGATCGAATTTGTCCCCGCAACATCCTTGGGCGTAATCGTGACTCGTGATCCAGCTTTCAGGGCAATGGGGGTCCGGTATTTCAGCCTCCCGGTACGGATCTTCGGCCCTTGGAGATCTTGAAGAATGCAGATAGCCTTGCATTCGGAAGCAGCCACCTCACGAATCGTCGCAATAAGCTTGGCTTTTTCCTCATGCGTGCCGTGGGAGAAATTCAGCCGGGCCACGTCCATGCCGCCGCGAATCAGTTCGCGAACCACTGCTGGAGAACTGCTCGCTGGCCCAAGCGTGCAGACGATCTTGGCCTTGCGTCGGACCTCAGGATGCTCGGGGACTACTGCAGATGCGGTCATGCTCGTGAGTTGTTTCTATGCTAAATCATTTTGCTTTTTGAGGCGTATTGCATAACTTGGAAGGTGTGTGACTAAAACGTTTCAATTGCTAACGAATCAAAACTACTCTGCCTCGGAATTTGCATCGCATTTGGGAAAAACCAGCGCGTTGAATTCCGCTCCGATGAGCACAACGATAGAAACAATGTACAACCAGACCAGTAGGGCTATTACGGCTGCCAGAGAGCCATAGAGGACCGCATAATTTGCATAATTGGTGATATACCATCCAAAGCAGATCGTGGCGGCAAACCACATCGCCGTTGCCAGGAAGGCTCCGGGCAAAACCCTTCGCCAGGATTGCGTGCGAGGTATAGCCATGTGGTAGATCACAGCGATTACGGCAATGCTGGTTAGCACCCCGATCGACCATCGTCCCCAAGCCCAAAGTAGCAAAACGGCTCCGCGCAGTTCGTAGATGGTATGGGCCGCCAGCCAGTTCTGCAATTGATTCCCGAAGCCCACCAGTACCGTTGCAAATCCCAAAGGTATCATTGAGAGAGGAACCAGTAGCAGGGCAACCGCACGCTCCTTCCAGAAACTCCAGGGGTTTACCTGAATCCCATATGCCCGCCGGAAGGCCGACATCCAGGAGACCAACACACCGCTCGCCGCAGTGAGCATCACCAGCGAGGCTGAAATGATCACCCGTACAGGTCGAATATTGCTGCTGTTGAAGTATGCGAGCGCCAGGGCATTCGTCCCAGCCGGTAGGACTTTTCCCAGCGCGTATGAGATCTCCCGAGTGAGCTTTGTCGTATCGCCGGAGACGGCCACAATAGAAGCCAGGATCAGGAACCCAGGAAATACTGTGAGGATCGAAGAGTAAGCCGCCCCCTTGGCAGTGGCGAAGGCTTCATGCTGGAACGCTCGCCACACCGCCCTACGGAAGTGTCCGACCAGATGGAGCATTCATCAGAGGGTATACGAACCCTCAGTGTAAAAATATGCCGCGCACCTCGACCGAGATTGGACACAAGAGACTGTGTTCCTCTCTCATCTTTTACAATCTTTTTACACACATGTTCGCTGTTTATTCGCTTCGCGTGTTACACTCCTGGACGCTATGAAAGTCAATGAATTGTTGTTACCGCACTACGATCAGGAAGTCCAGAATACGCGACGCATTCTTGAGGTCGTCCCACAGGACAAATTTGCCTGGAAGCCGCATGAAAAGTCGATGAGCTTAGGGCGTCTGGCTTCCCATGTCGCGGAGCTTCCGAATTTTCTGACCACGATTATCCAAACCAACGAGATGGAACTGACGACCTCGGATTTGAAGCCATTCTCGCCAACGACACGAACTGAACTGCTCGCAGGCTTCGAAGAACGAGCGAGTGAAGCTCGGCAAGCGATCGCGAATGCCTCAGAAGAGCATTTGGCGAAATCCTGGAGGTTGACGTTCAAAGGTCAAGAGGTCTTTGGTGGCATTCGCAACCTGTTATTGCAAACTACGATCTGTCACCAGGTGCATCATCGTGCGCAACTCACTGTGTACCTGCGACAGAACAACGTCGTGTTTCCCGGAGTCTATGGACCGTCAGCTGATGAGATGGCCGCGTTCAAGTAAGGGAATTTCGCCGCGGCCTTCTCGCGGCTCGTCCCCACGAAACGAAGCTGTGCAAAAGCTGCCAACTGCTTGGAACATAGAATGTTGCGGGCCACTTTGAATCTTATTTGTCGGCCCGTGCGTAACAAATGGGAACGAGTTACGTCTAACAAACGTAGCCAGGAAAGAAGAGGAATGAAGTGTTTAAGGAAGTGACCAAGCTAAATCTGACAATCCAGATCCTGGGGGACGTGGCCGTCCTTCGCTGCGCGGGACGGATCACGGTGGAAGACAGCGAAGAGCTGCGCGAGGCGGTACTCGCCCCACCCGAGATTCGTACAGTAGTGCTTGACTTGGCTGGCGTGAGTTCTGTGGATGCGGCCGGTTTGGGAACGCTCGTCTCGCTGCGGAACTGGGCGACAGAGACTGGAACTCAGTTCAAATTGATGAATCTGGCTCCCCTGGTTGAGGAAGTGCTTGAAATCACGAACCTGAAAGAGCAGTTCGAGGTGTGCTCGCTTTCAGAAATGCTGGATTTACTATGTCGTGCCATTCACCAACCGCGAATGGCACCTTCAGCCAAGTTGTCTCAGAGTCCGCTCACGGCGAGTGCGTCCTGCGCTTAATGATCAAAGTTATCTGCCATACAAACTGCCATCGATAGGCCTCACAGTTTAGCGACTAGCGAGTTGAACTCACGGCAATCCGCGACTGTTCCGGAATAGGAAGCTCCAGCAGACGCGCTGCGTTTTCGAAGCAGATATTCCGGATCATCGTCCCCACCAACTCATCATCATCAGGCAGCTCTCCCGCTTCGACCTCAGTGCCAATGAGGTTGCAGAGCACGCGGCGGAAGTACTCGTGCCGGGGATGCGACATGAACGAGCGCGAGTCGGTCACCATGCCAACGAAGCGCGAGAGCAATCCGCAATTGGATACCGCGTTCATCTGCCACTCCATGGCTTCCTTCTGGTCGAGGAACCACCATCCGCTGCCGAATTGCAGCTTTCCCGGAATAGAACCGTCCTGGAAGCTGCCGGCGATGGTCGCGAAGACGTAATTGTCGGCAGGATTCAAGTTGTACACAATCAACTTAGGCAGCCGATTGTCGTGGTCGAGGCGATCAAGGTAACGAGCGAACGCATCAGCATGGGGCCAGTCGCCGATCGCATCGAAGCCCGTATCACGGCCGAGGGTCTTGAGGGCACGTGTATTGGCATTGCGATAGGCGCCAAGGTGGAGCTGTTTGGTCCATCCTTTCTCGGCATCGAGATGCCCGAAAAAGAGCATGAGGAAACTGGCAAATTTCTTAACTTCCTGATCGCTGGGCTGCTGCCCGCCGCGCGCCTTATCAAAGATCGCCGAGGCTTCCACTTCCGTGCATGGATCGGCATAGCATTGCTGCAGCCCATGGTCGGAAAGACGGCAGCCCTGATCGTGAAAATCCTGGTGACGCTTGCTTAGTGCAGCGAGAA
Organism: Acidobacteriota bacterium; assembly: GCA_003225175.1. Classification (NCBI taxonomy): domain Bacteria; kingdom Pseudomonadati; phylum Acidobacteriota; species Acidobacteriota bacterium. The sequence continues at coordinate 33,707 of QIBA01000069.1, read as the reverse complement.
AATCCGAATATTTCGCAATGTTTATATTGGCTGCTGCGGCGAGCTGATCAGTCCAGTCATTGAATGAAGAAGGATTCTCGATGTGCAGAGCACGATCGGGCCGAAACGTGGGAAAGACCGCGGTCACGAGTCCCGCGTTTCGGATTCGCTCGTGATGTTTGAGAGTGTGGACGGGATCATCCGTGGTGCAAACCGCCACCACGCGAAACTTTTCCAGGATTCCCTGAACTCTCAGATGCCCCTGCGCAAGTTGTTCGTTTGCACGATTCCAGATCTCTTCCGCGCTGTTCTCATCGAGCAGTTTATCGATCCCAAAATAGCGCTTCAATTCAAGATGGGTCCAGTGGTAAAGCGGATTGCGAAGTGTATGTGGCACGGTTCGCGCCCAGGCGAGGAACTTCTCATACGGCTTGGCATTTCCCGTGCAGTACCGCTCTGGTACTCCATTTGCACGCATCGCGCGCCATTTATAGTGATCTCCCTCAAGCCAGATTTCCGTGAGATCGCGGAAACGATGATTGTCCGCGATCTCTTTCGCCGAAAGATGGCAGTGATAATCCAGGATCGGCTGATCGGCAGCGTACTCACGATACAGATGGCGGGCGGCTTTTGTCCTCAGCAGAAAGTTTTCAGAAATGAATCCCATATTGATGACCTTACAAAAATTTCTACAATTTCTTGTTTTCGGCTTTGTCGATGTGAGTGTCAGACACGTTATTACATTGGCCCACGTTAAAGTCTTCGACGGCTTTTAATGCGAATGTGGATGTATTGGCCGTTTTCGGAATCTTAATGCGAAAGAAATCGGCGCCACGCACATCCTCCAGGACAAATGCCGGACGTGCATCCTCACGCTGCACGAGAATCTTCACATCGCTCATCTCGATTCCGTTTACGTGGCGAATGAAGAATCCGTGAGATGGGGTATCTCCGAACCTTTTTGGCTCCGGATACCGCTCTCGCTCTTCCTCGGGCGGCTGCAGCGTCGCCTGCGCCGGGGTACCTCCGCCGCGGTGCTCAATCAAGATGTTACTCAGTTTCAACTCCTCAATTGGATGTCCAGGGAGTCCACTGAAAAGGGAAGAAATGTTCGATGCGGCGTTAGAGCAAACGATGTTGTTGATAATCACCCGCCGCAACGCTCCGACCGGAACGCCCTCAGGCCCGCGCATGCGATCGCCGAGGCGGATGAAAATCGGGCCATCGACGATATCGCGCATGCTGATGTTTGTAACCGATATGTCTTCCAGGATGGCTCCATCAACCGCCTCAAGCGCAAGGCCTCTACAACCATCGAATACACAATTCGTGATGGTGATGCGCTTGAAACCGCCATTGGATTCCGTGCCAAATTTAATGCGGCCGTTTCGGGGAATGTTTGCGTCAGCCGGAAACGGCTTGCAAGTGCCGTCGAGCAAGGTTCCTTCTTCGAAACTTCCTGTGAGCAGGCAATCGCTGATCGTGACCATTTCTGTGGCGCGCGCATATCCAAGACCGAAGGAACTCTTTAGGCAGATTCCGTCATCCCAAGGAGAGTTTACGCTGCAGTTGATGACGCGCACGTTGCGGCAGCAATCGATATCGATGCCATCGCGATTTGTATCGACCATTAGATTGTCGATCGTGAAGTTGTCCACTCCTGTGGCCAAGATCCCGAAATGGCCCCCGTGCAGAATGGAAAAATCGCGAAGGATGACGTTATGACAGTTCTTTAGCGAGATCGCCTTGTTCCCTACGCCGGGATCCTCAGCTCGTGGCCCCTGACGGGTACCGCGGCTAAGACCTTTTCCCCAGATGAGGCCAGGACCGATGATGGAAAAGTCGTGAATGTCCTCTCCCCAAATGAGACTGTTGCGCCAGTGGCTGTGGCCATAATCCTGATAATGATCCCACTGGTTCGGCTCCGCCGCGTCGTATTGGCCGCCAGGTCCGGTCTCCGCAGCAAGGATGGTGGTTCCTTGATCGAGATAAAGGGCAACTTTGCTCTTGAGACGAATGGTGTAGGAAAGATAAGTGCCCGCGGGAAAATGTAGAGTTCCTCCTCCCGCGGCGGCTACGGCTTCAATACCTTTATTAATTGCTGGAGTATCTACGGTAGTGCCATCGCCCTTGGCTCCGAAAGCACGAACGTCAAAGAAAGTTTGAACGCCCGGCGCACCAGGAGCCGGAGATGTTCTAGGTGGATCCTGCGCTGACGATGTTGTAGCCGCCCCGGCCGCTGCGCCAGCAATGCCGGCAGCTGTAAGATGCAGAAATTTTCTGCGCGTACTCTCCTGATTTGAACTCAACGGTTCTCCTGTGCAGATTAGTTTCTACGCCGCCGCCTTCACTCACGTAATACAACTCGTCCCCGGATGTGAAAACACAGGTGCGGAGTCTGGCCGACTTAAGCCAGACTTCGCATGCGGTTTTCAGGAAGTTTCAGATCAGAAATTCAACTTCAGTCCAAGTTGTCCGATACGAGGATCCAATGCTGAACGCAGGGCACCAAAATTACCGGCGGAATTCAGCTTCAGGAAATTGCCCGTACCCGAGACAGCCGTTTCGTCGAAGTTGACGCGATTGAAGACGTTGAAGAACTCGGCTCGGAACTGCATGCCCACGCGCTCCGTGAACTTGAAGTTCTTGCCGAGTCCCATATCCCAATCGTAGTAGCCGGGATAGCGCAAGCTTCCTTTGCCGACATTGCCGAAGGTACCGGCCGGATTGGTCACGAACGCCGCAGGACTGAGCCAGTCGCGGCAGGCCGTGGTACCCGTAGCTGGACACGCTCCAGCACCATACGCATTTCCTCCGAGATTCGGCCGATCTTGACCGAGTCCAGCTCTGGAGCCACCACTATTACTGTTTGCTCCTGAAAGAACCGTGAGCGGTCGCCCGGTCTGTGCCGACACTAATCCGCTGAACTGCCAACCTCCCAGAGTGTTGCGAATGAACCCGTTCATTCCGTTCAAACCCGGTAACTGCCAAACGAAAGACGATACGAAACGATGCTGATGATCAAACTCCGACGGCCCTCGATCAAAAGCATGTCGCAAAGGATCGTCCCACGGTCTTGCCGAATAGGTTCCATCGAAACCGTAGAGACCCTGCCCTGGCGGCAGATCGTCAATACTCTTCGACCACGTGTAACTTCCCGTAATGGTCAGACTTTTAGCGCGCCGTTCCGCGGTCAGCTGCAACGAGTTGTAGCTTGAATTTACGTCATAAGGGACGATTTGAAGATCGCCAAACGAGACGTCAGCTGCAGGCTTCACAAGGTTCAACCTTCGAATCGCACCCGCGCATGTGACGGTAGCGGACGGAACGCATGGGTTCTCGTTGATGGTTTCGCCCAGGTGGGAAGTGTGCGAACCCACATAGCCGGCGCGCACGAGCAAGCTGGCCGGCAATTGGCGCTCCAGTACCAAATTCCAGTTGTAGATCGTTGGCACTTGCCACTTATGATTTGGATCCCACCCCAAATAAAGGTCGCTTTGCCGGAAAGGAGCATTCTTCGGAGGCGGGAAAACAGCTGGAAAAGGATAGGCGGTCGTTTGACTCGTGCATTTCTGCAGCGTCTGAGTCGCAGTCTGGGTGCAAAGCGGATCAGCAAACGTGCCGGGGCCTGCTCCGACGGCGCCTGTTTGGAGAAACAGCTGCGGACTAAAAGGCGTCGAATCCACGAACCGGTTATTGTTCATACCGCTTATCCGGGTGTCATAGAAGATGCCCGTGCCGCCGCGCAAACTAGTCTTGCTGTCGCCGAAAACGTCCCAAGCGAAGCCGAGCCGCGGAGCGAAGTTATTCATGCTGTCGCGAAGCCCGTTGTCTGGGAAGCCATTGTCGCCAGGAAAGAATAGTCCCGCAGGCGCGTTTGGAAATACCGTTGAATGTACTCCGGCGATAAGGTCGGGCAACCTAAACTGCGTCCAACGATTCTTGAGTTCGCGTTGCGCGCGCCCTGGCTCCCATCGCAATCCAAGATTCACCGTCAACCTGCGGTTTACCTTGACATTGTCCTGAATGTAGAGACCCGCGAAGGTGTTGCGGTTATTCTTGAATTCTCCTGCGCCCTGCCGGAAGGCGGGGTTGCCGCTATAGTCAGTCAACTTTCCTGCCATCAAATTAGCGAACCCGTCGAAGCTAAACTCAGCCGGCTGGAAGAACTTGTTGTCCAGATCGACGCGGCTGCGCTCGAGCGTTCCGCCGTAATGCAGCTCATGCTTGGAAATGACCCAGCTTACGTCATCGCTCCAAGTGAAATTGTTGCGCACAAACGATGCCGGAGGGTTATCTCCGAAGCTAAATCCACCATTGACCCGGATCTGCTGAATTGCCTTTACGGGCTCATAGGGCAAGGCTACTCCCAAATCGGCAACGCTGATCGCGTTGGCGGCCGGGCCACGACTTGCCTTCTCGCGAGAAAAGCTAAAGCGAGCATCGTTCAGCAGGTGTGGATTAAAGACGTGACTCTCGTGCAGCAGAATGTTTTGTGAGGTTATGGTTGAGCCGTCGGTATATGTCAAAAAGTTGGCCGGGTCGAACACTGCCAGCTTGGTAAATCGGTCGTAGGCGTAACGTGCGGAGAGTCGATCTTTGTCGGTTAGTACGTGATCCACTTTGCCGAGCAGGTCATGAAAGTCCTGATGGTCGGGTTTAGCGAAACTCAGTTTGCCCGCGGCGTCGCCTATTGGAATCCCCTTCAGGAGGTTTATTACCGCTGGATCGGCGGCTGTTGCTCTTTGGGCAACCGTTGGCACTGTAGTTTGGGTCACGTTACCCAGGTTGCGCAGGCGTGTGCCCTGGTAAGAGCTGAAGAAGAAGGTCTTGTCCTTGATGATGGGACCGCCGATCGTACCGCCGAACTGGTTCCGCTTAAGTTGGTCGCGGCCCATATCCTTTGTGGGCGAACCGTTCGGCAGTGTCAGAGGCGCTGCCCAATTTCTTGCGTTGAACACCGCGTTGCGCACGAATTCAAACGCACTGCCGTGCAGGGCATTCGTTCCCGATTTGGTAATCACGTTTACTACTGCGCCCGCGTTTTGTCCATATTCCGCACTGTAGTTACTGGTCTGGATACTGAATTCCTGCAGCGCATCGGGGTTAGGAAAAGGCTGGTTGACATTTGTGTACTCGTCAACATAATTGCCGCCATCGAGCTGATAGCTGATCTGGTTCTGGCGCGCGCCGTTGACGTTTAGAGTCACCGCACCAGGAAAAGTCTTGGTCGTGCCTTGGTCAGCGCCACCGCTTGGGCCCTGAACTGAACCTGCAGTCGTGAGTGTAAGCGTGGCGGCGTTGCGTCCATTCAACGGCAGTTCGGTAATACGCGTTTGCTCAACCACATTTTTCAAGGTGGAGGTGCTAGTGTCGACCTGCACGCCAGTGCCGGTCACCTCGACAATTTCGGTAGGCGCACCCAGTGGAAGCGTGCCATTTACCGTCAAGGCCTGGTTGGCAAGCAGCGTTACTTCTTGCTTGGAAGTGCGGAAACCCGAAGACTCAATGCTCACCGTGTACTGCGCCGGTTTCAGCGAGCTGATTACGTAATATCCCTGGGAGTCAGCGGACGTAGCCCGTACAAGCCCCGTGCCGATTTCCGTCGCTGTAATCTTCGCGCCCGACAGAACGGCTCCCGAAGGATCGCTCACAGTACCGACGATGCTGCCCAGTCCTTGGGCAAGTGAAACTGCGCTGAACGACAGGAGGAAGAACATGAGCAACCACGCTTGCTTCTTCATGACCGCACTCTCCTGACCGCGGCTGCCAGTCAGCCACCTCGATGTGCTGGCCGCTCGTGTCATCTTTTCATTTAGTTTTTTCGAATCCTTGAGCCCCATTCCCGCTAGCCCGGCACCCCGCAGACACTTCTCCGCACGACATTGTGTTGCTTGGGCTTGAGCAGTATGCGAGCGCATGATGTTAGGGTTCGGAGACACTGTCAAGCTCAGAGTAATAAAACGTTTACTTAAGAAAAACTTAAGCAGCCCCACCGGGAAGGCTGATGGGCATGACGAGGAGAAGATTGCAAAACAATCATTGCAGTGAGCGGCGAATGTGGTCGGCAATTGTAAGCGTTAGCGCACGAGGATACGCTGCATTGACCATCGCCAGAGCCTGGTTGCGCACGAGCTTGTGTCCGGCGATTCGCATGGTGTGAAAGAAGCGCGACTGTCCCTTGAGCGAGAACGCCGGCAGGATCGAGTAGCCAAAGCCAGACTCAACGAGTCTCTTGATAGCTTCAGTGTCGGCTGCTTCCATTGCGACATTCGGTTCGATGCCGACCTGCGCGAAAAATGCGTCGATAATCGTCCGCATATTGCTCTGCTTCGGATACAGGAGCCAAGGAACGCGCGCCAGATCCGAAACGCGAATTGATCCGATCTGCCCTCCGCGCACTTTAGTCTGCGAGGGCCGTACTACGAGCAAATCTTCGTCAAATAAGGGGATGGTCGTGATAGTCGGCTCCGAAACAGGAAGCGAAATCAGTCCCAAATCGAAATGACGATCGAGCAGCCCAGCGACAATCTCCTCGGTATTGGCCACGGTTACGTGCAACTCGGTCTGCGGATACTGCTTGCGAAGCATGCGCAAGGGACGCCCCAACCGATACACCAGCGTGGTTACACCCGTGGCGAAATGGAACGGGCGAGTGTCCTCCTGCGCAGCGCCATGGAAGTCGGATTCTATGCGCCGCATCTGGTCGATCACTGTACGCGCATGTTCTGCCAGGCGATACGCCATCGATGTAGGCGCAAGCTTGCGCCCGGAGCGCACAAAGAGCTCCGTTTGCAGATGCTCCGCCAGGCCCTGGAGCTGCAGGCTCACCGCAGCGGGAGAGAGATGCACTCGCTCCGCGCCTCTGGTTACGCTGCCGGTATCCAAAACCGAGAGAAACACCTCGAGCTGATGCACATCCATAGGAACTTTTCCAGACGCGCTGAATTAATGGCGCCAACACTTTAGTTGGGCTAAAGATTCTTTTCAAGAATACCCGTTTGACACAAGTGCCGCTCCATCGCAATATGTACCGCACGCACGCAGGTTAGCTGCTGGTCCGGTGGCCTTGGACATAGACCGGACTCAGCAGCTTTTTTCGTGCCCGTTTTGCTGGATGCAAGCGGGCGTACAATTCGCGCTTTATGAGCATGCCCAAGAATTATTTCGCTTCGCGGTCCCGACGTGAATTCCTGCGCGATCTGACTTGGGCCACAGCTGCCCTGGCAATAACTGGGCTGCACGGCCAAAGCAAACCGCTTGATCGCAAGCTTGGTGTTGCCCTCCTCGGATTGGGCAGGTACTCCTCGGGTCAACTTGGCCCGGCTTTGCGCGAGAGCAAAAATTGCTATCTGGCGGGTGTCGTTACGGGACATCCAGAAAAGGGAGAACGCTGGGCGGCCGATTACGCGCTCAATAAGAAAAACATCTACAATTACGAAAACTTCGACCACATCGCAGACAATTCTGACATCGATATCGTCTACGTTGTCACTCCCCCAGCACTGCATCCGGAATTCACTATCCGCGCGGCCAAGGCCGGCAAACACGTGATCTCAGAGAAGCCGATGGCGACCTCCGTCGCCGATTGCAACCGCATGATTGCTGCATGCAAGGCTGCGAAGGTGAAGCTCGCGATCGGATACCGTCTGCATTACGACCTCTATCATCGCGAGTTGATGCGACTGGCCCGCGACCAGGATTTTGGCCCATTCATGAAAATGACGGGAGACCGCGGCTTCGTCTTCGGCGAGCGCGCCTGGCGCATTGACAAGAAACTGGCGGGCGGTGGCCCTATGATGGACCTCGGCATCTACATTGTTCATGGAGCTTGCATGGCAGCCAATGGCGTCGCTCCGATCGCGGTTACAGCCCACGAGGAGGCGAAGACCAAACCGGAACTCTTTAATGAAGTGGAAGAGACGATTCGTTGGACGATGGAGTTCCCCAACGGTGCGAGCTGCGATGCGGTGACGAGTTTCAACCACTCCTCCGACACCTTCCGCGCGGAAGGCTCGAAGGGCTGGATCGATTTCAAGCAGCACGCGTTCAATTATCGTGACATCGTTTGCGAAACCAGTCGCGGGCCGCTGATTTATCCCGCGATCAACCAGCAAGCGGCTCAGATGGACGACTTCGCCGATTGCGTGCGCACTGGACGCGACACTCCTGTGCCCGGAGAACTGGGCCGTCGTGACATGCAGATCATCACTGCTGTATACGAAGCTGCGCGAACAGGCAAGCGCACGCTCGTCAAAAACTAGGAAGACACGGGAGGCCGGGCGGCCCTCGCCGCGGCATACGAAGAACTGGCAGCCTGCCACATTCGCCGGGCGCTCCGCTTCATGCTAGCCGTCTTCCCTACTCATACCTCAGCGCGTCCAGCGGATGCAGGCGAGCCGCTCTTCGCGCGGGAATATAGCTGGCCGCCAGCGCAATGACGAAGATCAGAAAGGCTGCCGACACAAACATCAAGCTGTCGCGGACTCGAAGACCATAGATCAGGCTGGCTTCGGCCTTTGCCAGTGCAGCTGCTCCAACCAAGCCAAGCAACGCGCCCACGCCGACCAGACGAACGCCGCGCCCCATTACAAGGCGCAGCACTTGCCGAGTGTTAGCGCCGAGCGCCATGCGGATTCCAAACTCGCGCGTTCGTTGCGACACTGAATACGACACTACGCCATAGACGCCGACTGCCGCCAACAGCAGCGCCAGGATGCCGAATTGTGTGACCAGCATCGCGGGCAGGCGTCGCACAAACATCGGTACTGAGCCTTCCACTTTGGAATCCAGGGTACCGATGCGAAAGATCGCGGTGTCGGGGTCGAGCTGCAGCAGCGACCGGCGGACGCTCTCCGCCAGGACTCCGGCATCACCCGAGGTGCGCACGATCAGGTTTCCGAAAGTGTTTGCAGCCTGGGCAAAAGGGTCGTAGATCGTGGGAGTGTCGGGAGTGTCGAAAAATCCGTCTTTAATTTCGTCCACCACGCCGACGATTTCGCGCGGCTTCTGCGTTGGGGAAAAGGTGAAAGTCAAAGTCTTGCCGATGGCGTCGCCGCCGAAGTACTTGTCGGCCAACGCACGATTCACGATGATCACTTCCGGCGAGATGTCGGTATCGCGATCGTCGAAGATTCTTCCCTTCAGCATCCTCGCCTGAAGTGTGGACAAGTAGCGATTACTAATAGCGCGGATGTTGGCCTCGGGTTGCACTGCGCTGGTTGGCGCGGCATAACCCTGCGGACGAAAGCGAACGGTGTTGCATCCATCGCAGGTGAGCGGGAGCACGCTCACAATGGCAACTCCTTGCACTCCGGGAATCGCGTCGATTGCCTGCTCGACCGCGCGCTCATACGCGATTATTTTTGTCGAGCGCTGCGGAGTAGGGGGATTCGTCTTCGGCGGCTCAGGGTCCTGATAATGCGACGGCGGCGCCTGAAATCCAAGCGTCAGGAGATTGTGTCTGTTGAATCCCGGATAAACGTTTACGAGTCGCCACATACTCACGACGAGCAGCCCGGACCCGACAAGCAGCATGGCCGCCAATCCAGCTTCGCCGATGACGAGTGCATCACGCAGCCAGCTCTTCCCAGTCGAGGTGCGCGTATCCTGTGCCAATTCGGAATGAAGATTTGCTTTTCCGCCTCGCAGCGCTGGGGCGAGTCCGAATGCAACGCCTGCAATCACCGCCAGAAGGAACGTGAACACCAATACCGATACGTCGACATGGAGACGATCGAGGAACGGCATGCTGTTACGAACGCTGGCTGGGACACTCGCGACGAGCAGCATCATCGCGAGGCGTGCCACGGCAACTGCTGCCGCACCCGCGATCAACGACAGCAGCACGTTTTCAACCAGAAATTGCCGGGCAATGCGGCCAGCCGAAGCCCCGACCGCGCGGCGCACGGCAACTTCACGCGCGCGTCCTGCGGCTTTGGCAAGCTGAACATTGGCGATATTCGCACACGCGATGAGCAGTACGCATCCGGCTGCACCGAAAAGCAGCAGGAGCACGGGCCGGATCTGTCCCACAATGGCATCGTGCAGCGGCTGAAGGTGAGTCGTGAGGTTGCCATTCGCCAATGGATACGCTGCAGCTAAACGCACTGAAATGGTCTCCATCTCCGCCGATGCCTGCTTCTGCGAGATTCCGGGCTTCAGGCGTCCGAAGACATTCAGCCAGTGAAGGTTACGGCGCTCGATCAGAAATCCTGTCGTGGGAGGCAGCGCAAAGAAGTCTGCTTGTCCGATCGGTGCGAACTCAAAGTCCGCTGGAGTAATGCCGACCACGGTGTAAGGCTCGTCCTTTCCGGAAAAATTCTGCAGTGTGAGTGACTGTCCAATCGCGCCACTCCCGCCAAATATCCGTTGTGCAAACCCGTGACCGATGACGATCTCGTGTGTGGCGCTCGGAGCGCCGGCATGAAACCACGATCCTTGTTCAGGCTGAACTCCAAGCGTCTGGAAGAAATTGTCTGTAACCAAGCCGCCGGAGACCAACTCCACTCCGGTGGGGGTGTGCATCGTCGTGCCATTGCTGGAGTATGCCGCAAGCGATGAAAACACCGTGTTTTGATTGCGCCAGTCCAGATATGTCGGATAGGCGGCCTGATTGCCAGTCGATTCGCCGTGCTTCGCCATGGTGATCTGCACGAGTTGGTCAGGATTCGGAAAATTCAAGGTGCGCAGGAGGCCTGCGTCCACAAAGGTGAAGATCGCCGTGGTGACACCGATTCCAAGCGCAAGCGTGACGATCGCCACAATGCTAACGATCGGCGTCTTCAGCAAAATGCGAAATCCATAACGCACATCATGCAGGAAGCCGTTCATGAGTCACCTCTCCTGAAAGTTACCGCTAGCTTCAGTGAGCAATTTCCAGACCGAGAGAACTTGTACCTAAGCTGCTGAAAAGACGCATGGAGAGAGCGCCTTCTGTGTAGACAATCTGTGCGGGAGCGATGTGGGTGTTCGGGAATGAACGGAACCACGGCGGTAGCAGGTGGTGCATTTGCTTTTGATGTTGCCCTGGATTTTGCTGGACTCCCAATGACAACACTACCATCAACTGCACTACCCGCGACCGCAGGCTGTCCTATGCATATTGCATGCTCTCGTCCGGCTCGCTCGTTCCGATCGGCATCGGCACCGGCGGCAGTGGGCTACCGAGGATCGCTACGCCCTGATCGTCAGCAAGCATGCGGAACGTTGGCGAGATTTCATAGAGCTCTTCGAAGGAGTTTGCTGTCGCCTCCAATTGCGACTCGCCGGAAGCAAGTCCCTCCGAGTCGCGCAGCACAAAAAACTTAGTGCACAGGCGGCGCACTGTGGACAAACGATGCGTGATGATAAGCGCTCCCATCGTTCTGCCAAGGACCTCCTCCAGCCCTTTCTGCACAGCTTTTTCCGTGGTGGCATCGAGCGACGCTGTGGCTTCGTCGACGACCATGAATACGGGTTTACGCATGGCGGCTGCGCCGATCATCAGCCGCTGCTGCTCTCCGCCGGATAGTTCGATGCCATGCCGACCGACTCGTGTATCGAGTCCGTTGGTCAAACGATCGCCGAAATCGATCTTCAGCTTGCGCATCATTGCCCACAGCTCCTCGTCAGGTACCTCGATCGGTTCGTCAGTGAAGCGATAGAGCAGGTTGTCACGGATGGTGCCATCGAAGACCTGGGCTTGCTGCGGCACATAGGCAATCATGTTGAGCCATGAAGACAGGCACACATCGCGGAGATCGTGACCATCGATCAAAATCGCGCCTGAAGTAGCATCCATGTAGCGCATGAGAAGGCGCATGATCGTAGTCTTTCCGGCGCCAGAGGGCCCGATCAAGGCGGCTTTTTCGCCCGGCTCAATAGTGAAACTCACGTTGCGAAGAACAGATAGCGTGGCCTGGACAGTACCGGCTTTATCATTGTCTGGGTGCGGCCGCCCCGCGCTCGCGACTTCTGCGTCGCTCCATAATTCCGACGTTTCTGGATCGTCTACGGACAACATTGGCAGATCGCGCTTCTCGATCGCGTAAGAGTACGAGACATTGCGCATCTCCACCCGGACTCCATTCTTTCGCCTGAGTTCAATTGCGTTTGGTTTGTCAATCGCTTCTGGCGGAACTTTCAGCGTTAGCATGGCCGTGCGAATGGCCGGCATGTTCCAGTTGATCTGGTGCTCGATGTGCCCGATCGTCCAGATGCTCTCGCTCACCTTAGTGGCATACATGAGCAATGGAATAAAAACACCATTGGACCAGTCACCCTGCCATATGCGCCAGGCACCGTATGCGAGTGTTCCGAGCAGGACGAACCGGTTGGAATATCCGCGCCAGGTAACTTTGCGGATGAACCAGAGCCAGAACTTGCGTTCTTCGCCCAGAACCTTGCGAAAGGCGCGGTCCTGATAGGCGATTTCCGCACCCTCTTTCGCGCAAGTCTTTACCCGTTCGATCTTTTCCCAGCGCTCGTGCTCCCAGCGATTGAGGCGCCGGAACTCTTTGTCAAAGGGAACGCATTTCTCGGCAATGTTGCGGTTGAGATACACTAGCCAGAGAAGATAGCTCAGCAGCAGCAGCGACATGAAAAGTGCGGCCGCGGGTACGCGGAACCACAAAAGTGTCAGCGCTACCGTTAAGGAAATGAGCGAGGACGAGCCCTCGAAGGCGAGTAGGTTTTCCAGCTGCTCGATGCGTCCCTTGCCGCGCTCGATGTTCGCTGTGTTCAGGTACGAGCTTTCCTGCAGATGTTGTCCCATGCTCTTCTCAAAGAAGAGCTCGTTCATACGCCGCTTCAATTGCGTGAGGTTCGCCCCCTGCGCGTACTCGCGCGCGATCATCTGCAGCCGATCGAAATATCCATAAATAAGGACGCAAGCGGCCATGCCGAGGAAACTCATGCGGACAGCATGTGCGTCGTGACGGATAAGTCCGTCGACCAGATACTTCGCCAGCCACGCGATACCGTTGAGTGCGGTCACTGAAATCGCCAGCGAGACTAGCATTCGCCTGGTCCAGTGGCGGCTCTCGGGAGTAATGAATTCCTGGTACACCCATCTCGCCACGGCCCAGCTTTCTTTCATCTCATGCAGGTAGTCGCGCCATGACAGAGAGATTTTTCGTGTATCTTGCGGATCGATAATCACTGATGTCCCTTGGAGTGGTGTTTGGCTATTATCGCCAAGAATCGAAGCGAATCTAGCAGTACTGTCGGTCTTGGCCTATAGATGTGCCGCCTCAGTACCTTTACATGAATCAAAATCGGGTAAATACCGGAGCGTCGGGCCCCTCCGCCGGCGTACGGGCTGGTATCAAACGCACCGAGCGGCTACAGCCTCCAGTACTAATACGTCACCCGCACGCTGGCCGTCGTGGCTATCGGGCACGCTTGTGTCGCGTCTAATCTGCCGGAGAGTTTGCTATGTCATTTACTCATCAGCTTCGCTACGCCGGCCGCATGCTGCGACTAAACCCAGGCTTTGCCGCGGTGGCTATCGTGACGCTTGGACTGGGCATCGGGGCCACCACAGCTATGTTCAGTGTCCTCGATGGAGTGGTATTGAAGTCGCTGCGCTATCCCGACGTGGAGCGCATTGTCGCCATCAATACGAGATTTACGAACGAGGGTCGCTCCATCTGGCGTACCACCGGCGGCGATCTGGAAGATTTGCGCTCCATGGATTCCTTCGAGGCGCTCAGTTTCTGCCAGAGCTGGGAAATGGGCGTACAGCTGGGGAAGAGCGCGGAATTTGTTCAGGCTGCTTTCGTGGATCCCAATTTCTTTCATGTGTTCTCGATCGCGCCACTGACCGGCAGACTGTTCACTCAGGAAGATGTAGATCGTTCCGCGGTCGTAGGCCTCGCCTTCGCAGAACGCAACTTCGGATCGGCATCAGCTGCGGTGGGGCAAACGATTGGCATCGGAGGCAAGGCATATGAAATTGCGGGCGTTCTTCCGCTGATGTTTGACTTTCCCGATAAGGGACAGGTCTGGGCTGCGATGTCACCCATTCTGGAGAACCGCAGCCGAAATAGTTACAATTATCATGTAGTCGCAAAGCTGCGGTCCGGAGTCACCACCTCGGTCGCTGACGCACGCCTGCAAGCACTGGCAAAGCGGCTGGCCCTCGCATTTCCGCGCGATAACGGCAATAAAACTTTTAGGGTTACGCCCATTCAGGACCAGCTCTCAGCTCCAGTACGATCCACGCTCTTTATTCTGATGGGCGCCGTCGGACTGGTACTGCTAATCGCGTGTGCAAACGTAGCCAATCTCATGCTCGCTCGGGCCACTGCGCGTTCGCGTGAACTTGCAGTTCGCAGCGCGCTTGGAGCGAGTCGCAGCGACCTTGTTACTCAGTTGCTGACTGAGAGCGCAGTACTGGCTTCGCTTGCGGCGGTGCTCGGAATCGCCTTGTCGGTAGTCGCTACTAAGACACTTCTCAGCCTCGGGGCGCGATTCATGCCTGGAACCCTGCTCGCCGGCATATCACTTGATTGGCGTGTGCTCGCCTTCGCTTTGCTGTCAGCGCTGATTACCAGTTTCACTTTTGGAATTGCACCGGCATGGCAGGCCAGTCGCGTGGATCTGCAGGACGCGTTGAAGCAAGGTGGAACTCGCGGGTTGCTGGGTGGTGGCTCGTCGCGCTTGCGCGGTGGATTAGTGATGGCGCAAATTGCTGTCTCGCTGGTGCTCGCGGTTGGCGCAGGGCTGCTCTTTCGTACCTTGCTGGCGCTCCACGACGCCGATCTGGGATATCGCACGAGCGGCATTCTCGTGACCTACGCGAATATGCCGGCAAATACGCCCTTGGAACACGAGCAAGCAGGACGATTTTTTGATCAATTGGTGGATCGGCTGCGACAGCTTCCTGGCGTAACCAGCGCCGCTCTCTCATTCGGGCTGCCCACAGGCGAATATGGTTCCAATGGTTACTTGGCTGTGGAAGGCAGGCAGTCGTTCACAAGTGGCGACTGGCGCACACTTCCGCATGCAGATTTTAGCGCTTCCAGTCCAGAGTATTTCTCGACCATCGGCATGAGGCTCTTGCGTGGACGCGACTTTAGTGAGGGAGACGCCGGCAATCGTCCGCTTGTAGTTGTGATCAGCGAATCGCTCGCCCGCCAGGCTTTCCCAAATGAGGATCCTCTTGGGCATCGCCTGGTTTGCGGCTTTGACTACGTGTCGATGAAAGGCATGACCGTCATTGGCGTGGTGAGTGATGTGCGCCAGGATTCCCCGGCTTCGCAACCTGGGCCTGCGCTTTATGTGCCACTTAGCCAACATCCTGAACGTGCTGCGGAAGTAGAGGTCGTGGTTCGCAGTTCGGGAAATCCCGACGCCTTGATTCCGGCAGTGCAGAAGACGATTCGAGAGATGAATCCACAGGTCGCAACCAAATTCACGACGATGACTGAGCTGGTCAATGACTCGATTAGCGCGCAAAGCTTCCGCGGCGCACTCGCGAGTAGCTTTGCCGGATTGGCACTCCTGCTGGCCATTTCCGGCATGTACGCCGTGATGAGCTATCTCACGACGCGCCGCACGTCGGAGTTTGGACTGCGCTCCGCGCTCGGCGCGCAGCCCAGCAGCATCGTCAGGCTGGTGCTTGGCGATGCCGCGAAGATGGCGGCGGTGGGGGTGATCGCCGGGCTGCTGCTCTCGCTAGCCGCTGGCAGGCTATTACGGACGATGCTCTTTGGGCTCGAGAGCACGGATCCTCTCACATTCATCGGAGTAATCGGCGTTGTACTGCCAGTGATGGTCCTCGCGGCCGGACTGCCTGCGTGGCGCTCGTCGCAGGTAGATCCTATGATCGCGCTGCGCAACGAATAACGGAACGAGCTTCAGAAGCGGCGCCGCGGTGGCTCGTGTTCCGGACAGACAACGTCTGCACCTTACTGATTCACTCCACTGGCGAGGAATCCGCCATCGACGCACAGGATTTCTCCGGTTACGAAGCTTGCCGCATCTGACGATAGGAACACGGCGGGGCCAGCAAGCTCCGTTACCTGGCCAAAGCGTTTCATTGGAGTACGCGTTAGGAATTCCTGTCCACGGGGAGTTTCATCGAGGAGTTTCTGATTAAGGGGAGTGCGGAACACGCCGGGAGCAATCGCATTTACGCAGACTCCGTGCTGCGCCCACTCAACCGCCAGCGATTTCGTCAACGATGCGACGGCCGCCTTACTGGCAGCATAGGCTGCGACTTCATACAAAGCCACGAATGAACTTAGAGAGGCGATATTAACGATGCGCCCGTAGCGGCGTTCAATCATGTGGCGTCCGAAAATCTGGCAGGCACGCAGAACTCCGGTGAGATTCGTGTCCATGATGTCGTTCCATTCCGATTCGGGAACATCGATGGTAGGCGTGCGCCTGGTTTTTCCTGCGGAGTTGATCAAAATGTCCACTTTTCCCAAACGGGAAACCGCCTGCTGTAGTAAACGTTCCAACGATGCGCGATCTGCTACATCGGAAGTCTGACGCAAAGTACGGCGGCCCCGCTGCTCAATCTCCTTAGCGGTGAATTCAACCTGATCCTCGCGGCGAGAGGTAGGAACCACGTCGGCTCCGGCGTCGGCCAGTCCATGTGCGATCGCACGCCCGATTCCAGAAGTGCCGCCGATTACTACGGCAATTTTGCCTCTCAAGTCGAGGGGAGCGTAACTCACAGAGTCCCTCTTTCATGACTTCGTTCGGAACGACAAATCGAACGCACGCTACCAGTTCCACATAGTGCCGTCGAGTTTGCGGTTGACCGGAAGATATGCACGCTCGTAGGGAAACTTCTTCGCAAGCTTCTCGTCGTAATCAACTCCCAGCCCTGGTTTGTCGCCAGGATCCAGGTAGCCCTTTTCGAAATAGTAAGCATGCGGGAAGACTTCGTCGGTCTCTTTCGTATGCCGCATGTATTCCTGAAGTCCGAAATTGGGAATCGAGATGTCGAAATGCAGGGCGGCAGCCATGGTAACAGGCGAGAGATCTGTAGCGCCGTGGCAGCCGGTCTGGACGTGATACATGTCCGCAAATGCCGCGACTTTCTTGAGATTCGTGATGCCTCCACCGTGAACTACCGTCATCCGCAAGTAGTCGATGAGTTGCTCGGAGATGAGGATGTTGGCGTCCCAGACGCTGTCAAAAATCTCTCCCAGTGCCAGCGGAGTGGTCGTGTGCTGGCGCACGATCCGGAAGCCCTCTTGTAATTCTGCAGGTACAGCGTCTTCCAGCCAGAAGAGATGATAAGGCTCGAGTTCTTTGCCCAATCTTGCCGCCTGAATCGGTGTCAGACGATGATGCGCATCGTGCAGCAGGTGTACGTCGTCGCCGAACTTCACGCGCAGCGCTTCGAATAACTTCGGCACATTCATCAGGTACTTTTCGCTCGACCACAAGTTCTCTGGCGGGAGGCCTTTTTCCGCCGGCTCGTAAAACATCTGCCCACGACCGACTCCATAGGTGCTCTTTAATCCGGGAACACCAGACTGTGCTCGCACTGCCAGGTAGCCTTGCGAAATGTACTTACCAACCTCATCAACGGTCTCGCTAATGTCGGCGCCATTGGCATGGCCATAAACCATCACGCCGGTTCGGCTCTTGCCACCGAGCAGGTTGTAGACCGGTGTCTTGAGTGCTTTGCCCTTGATGTCCCAGAGCGCCATGTCTACTGCTGCGATGGCGCTCATCGTCACTGGCCCGCGACGCCAGTACGCTCCCCGATACAAGTACTGCCAGATGTCTTCTGTCTGGAAAGGATCGCGTCCGATCAGGCACGGAACTACGTGATCGCTAAGATAGCTCGCGACTGCGAGTTCGCGACCATTGAGTGTGGCATCGCCAAGGCCGTAGATACCTTCATCGGTCAGAATTTTAAGCGTGACAAAGTTCCGTCCCGGAGAGCAGACAAGCACCTTGGCGTCTTTAATCTTCATTTCTATACGTCGGTCGATCGATTCGACTTGGTCTCCATCCCAAATGTCATTAACGTGCGACCCTGGCGCTGCCGCCTTTCATAAGCTTCTCGACTTCGGCGAGCGTTGCCATCGTAGTATCGCCGGGAGTAGTCATCGCCAGAGCGCCGTGCGCGGCGCCGCATTCAACCGACCATTGTGGATCGCGTCCAGCGAGGAATCCATAGATTAGCCCTGATGCAAAAGAATCGCCGCCACCAATGCGATCGTATATCTCTAGATTCTCGCGTGTGCTCGAGCGATAGAGCTTCCCATCGTGATAGCAAACCGCGCCCCAATCATTGAATGTGGCGGTTTTCGCATTGCGTAGAGTGGCGGCAACTGCTTTCAGATTTGGGGATTCAGCAACAACGCGCTCGATCATGCGTCGGAAGTGCTCGGCATCGAGCTGGGAAAGGTGCTCGTCGACACCTTCGACTTCGAATCCGAGGGCAGCGGTAAAGTCTTCTTCGTTGCCGATAAGAACGTCTACGAGTTTTACCAGTTCGCGATTGACTTCAGTAGCACGTTTCTTGCCGCCGATCGCCTTCCACAACGACTCCCGATAATTCAAATCGTAAGAGACGATTGCGCCGGTCGCTCGAGCGGCAGACATGGCTTCCTTCGCGACCTGCGGAGTAGTCTCCGACAATGCAGCGAAGATTCCGCCCGTGTGGAACCAGCGGGCTCGCTCTTTGTCGAAGATAAGGTTCCAATCAATGTCCCCGGCGCGAAGTTGGGAAACGGCAGTGTGTCCCCGGTCGGAGCAGCCGACGGCTCCGCGCACTCCGAAGCCGCGCTCAGTAAAATTGAGACCATTGCGAACTGTTCGGCCGACTCCGTCATAGCCAACCCATTTGACGTGCGACTGGTCGACGCCCCCCTGATAAATAAGATCTTGTACCAGACGGCCAACCGGGTTGTCCGTCAACGCTGTCACCACTGTCGTCCGCATACCAAAGCAGCGCAGAAGACCGCGAGCTACGTTGTACTCGCCACCACCTTCCCAAACCCGGAACGTACGAGTGGTTGAGATGCGTGCGTCGTAAGGATCCAGGCGAAGCATCACTTCGCCAAGGCTTACGAGGTCCCACTTGCATTCTGATTGAGGCTTGGTTGTCAATGGCGGCATCTGGCGCTTCGCTCGTTCTGCGATTTAATTGCCGGCACGTCGGACGACTGCATTGCGATTGGGCATAGCCTGCGGCATACCACGCTCGGCGAACCCCATTTGACGGGAAATCTCCTTACAGGTAGCCGCCAATGTTGCGCCAATTTCGCGTTCCTGTTTCAGGATGCGCGAGGATGGACCGGAAATGCTGAGCGCGCCTACCGAAACCCCTGCCTCACTCACAATCGGCGCACCAATGCACGCCACGCCCGGTTCGTTCTCTTCCTGATCGGTCGCATAGCCGCGGCGTTTCACGATCTCCATCTCGGCACGGAGCTTCCGCAGCTCAGTCGGGGTGAGAGTGTCAAAAACTGCTTCGAGATCGTGTTCGGCAGCGTGAGTAATGAGTGCCTTGCCAAGCGAAGTGTTCGCGATCGGCATACGGCTCCCGACCATCGCCGACATGCGAAAGGGCCGCGAGCTTTCCAGTAGGTCGATGTACAGCACTTCTCCGCCATGCAAGACCGCCAGGTTTACAGTCTCGTTGAATCGCAGTTGCAATTTGCGCATGTATGGTTGCGCAACCTGTTTTACATCACGACGGAGGCTGGACGCGTGCTCGAACAACTTGATTCCGAGCCGATAGCGATGACCATCGGTTCCGCGCTCCACATATCCGCGCTCGCAAAGAGTGTGCAGCAAGCGGAACGCGCGACTTTTGTTCAGCGAAACGCGTTTGGAAATCTCGCTGAGCTGCAGTTCTTCAGAATCTCGAAAGCTCTCGAGCACGTCGAGCGCCTTCAATACTGCCTCAACTACATACTTGTCGTTTGTTTCTCGCGGTAGCTTCATAGCAGGGTTTCGGGACGCAAAACCAAAATTCCATTCCACGAAGTGCCAAAGCATTCTCAAAGGAGCAGCATCGTTTGTCAAATGCCGAAAATTCGCATTCCAATTGCTCAGCTGCGTCGTTGGATTTTGTAGAGTGAAATGTAGAACCTTGCGAATGCCTGATTTTCGCCGCGCTCTTTCCAAGCGCATTCCGCTTTTGCTCTACTACTTCCATTCGATAGCAATCGGCCCGTGATTCAGATCGAGGCAATGCTGTTATGCGACTTGTGAGTTTCCAGAATGACGGACACGCTGATGCCGGACTTCTTCGCGAGGATCGTGTGTTCCCACTTAAGAGTGTTGGATTCCCAGATGCAGTCTCGTTCATTGCAGCAGGACCAAAAGAGCATGAGCGAGTTGAAGGATGGCTGAAGCAGGCTTCCTCGCGCGACCTGATCCCGCTCCACTCCGTAAAACTCACGGCACCGGTACCAAGACCGCCGAAGATACTTTGCATTGGGCTGAACTATCGCGATCATGCGAAAGAATCGAAGATGGAGGTTCCCGCGGTCCCGACTGTATTTGCCAAATATGCATCATCCGTCATTGGCCCCGATGAGCCCATCGTACTTTCTTCGGCGACGCAAAAGCCGGACTATGAGGCCGAGTTTGCTGTCGTGATTGGAAAAAAAGCGAAACAGGTGCAGCGTGCAAAGTGGGAAGATTGCGTGTTCGGATACACGATCGTCAACGATGTGAGCGCCCGCGACGTGCAACTTGCAACGTCGCAATGGACCTTGGGTAAGAGCTTCGACACCTTCGCGCCCATGGGTCCGCACATCGTGACGGTGGACGAAGTCATGGATCCGCACGCTTTGGAGATTCGTCTCAGTATCGGGGGCGAAACTCTCCAGCACTCCAATACGCGAGAACTGATCTTTGGCGTTCCTGAGTTGATTGAGTACCTGTCGCAAATGATGACTCTTGAACCGGGGGACATTATTAGTACAGGAACTCCAGCAGGAGTCGGACTCGGTCGAACTCCACCACGCTGGCTGAAACCTGGCGAGGAAGTATTGATTGAAATCGAGAACGTGGGAAGCTTGCGCAACCCCGTGATTGCGGAACAAGAGCGAAGTTGAAATCCAAGGGAGGTCTTCTGCGGTGATTACAATTTCCCGCCGAACCTTTTGCCAAACATCGCTCGCCGGTATCGCCGGCGTTGCGGCAAATCAATTCCTAGACGCAGATAACCCCCGAGCTCCCACTTTGGAACTCGATCTTAAGATTTTTGAGCGTCCGCATGTCCTGGCGATGGCGAAGCGTTACTTGCATGAGCGCCCGATTACGATCACCGATTCGTCCAATCCGCGTAGCGCTGGGGGGAAACACGACTATTTCTCTGAAGCGGATTATTGGTGGCCGGACCAGAAATATCCAAATGGTCCCTATATACAACGGGACGGCATGTCAAATCCTGAGAATTTCACCGGACACAGACACGCGCTGATTCGTCTAGGTCGACAGGTGCCGGCACTAACTGCGGCCTGGATCCTCACACGAGACCGCAGTTATTCCGAAGCTGCGGTGCAACATCTGCGCGCATGGTTCCTGAATCCAGCGACGCTGATGAATCCAAATCTACAGTATGCGCAAGCGATTCATGGCCGCACAACTGGACGCGGCACTGGGATCATCGACACTATCCATCTGGTCGAGGTCGTTCGCTCAATTCCTTTTCTTGCTGAGTCGAAGTCGCTTTCGCCCGCTGATTACGAAGGTGTCAGGAAGTGGTTTGCCCAATACGTCGACTGGTTAACTACTTCGAAGAATGGACAGGATGAGCGCGACGCCAAAAACAACCACGGCACCTGGTGGGTAACTCAGGTTGCGGAGTTTGCAACACTTACGGGTGACGAGAAGCTGTTGAGTTACTGCAACGATCGTTTCAAAACGGTATTCGTTCCCAACCAGATCGCTCCAGATGGAAGCTTTCCTGAAGAGCTCCGGCGCACCAAGCCCTACAACTACACTCTGTTTAATATGGCTGGACTGGCAACCATCTGCCAAACACTCAGCACAGCCCAAGACAATCTGTTTACGTTCGCTCTCCCGGATGGCAGAGGATTTGGCAAGGCTATGGCATACGTGTTTCCGTACATTCAAAACAAAGCGGCCTGGCCACATAAACCTGACGTCGAGTACTTTCAATATTGGCCGATCCGTCAGCCTAGTTTGTTGTTTGCAGGCCTTGGGCTATCGAATCCTGGATACATCAAGGTGTGGCAAACTCTTCCCTCTGAGCCGGAGGTTGAGGAGATTATCCGCAATAATCCGATTCGCCAGCCGCTGTTGTGGGTAAAGGACACATAGATTTCGATATGAGTTCTATTTCTTCACGGCTGAGACAAGATCTCGTGACGCAGTTCGAGCTGGCAGCTATCTCGGCGGCAGCTTCGGTGGAGCGCGTGCCTTTTGCTGCGGGGAGCCTTGCAGCAGCGGTTAGCAGAATAGCGATAGGCCGAGTCGCGATAGCCGAGACGTTGGACTTACCTTCCGACCTTTTCGCCGATCTGCGGAAATTGCCCGTTATCGTTACGGACCGATCCAAAGAGGCACTGGCCGCTTGCGATGTTGGCATTACAGAGGCGTTCGCAGGCGTTGCGCGTACCGGATCCGTTTGTGTTGCCGTTGCTCATGATTACTCTGGCGCAATAAGTCTTCTTGCGCGCATGCATATCGCTGTAATGTCTGCCGAGAAGATTACAGAGAGACCTGGCGACCTCTTCAATCCAAATTTCCTAGATGGGAAAGGTTTGCAGCGCAACTTTGTCTTCGTCACAGGCCCAAGCGCCACAGCCGACATGGGTCCGCTGGTACGCGGTGTGCACGGGCCTCACCGGCTGCACATCATCATCCTGGAGTAGAGCGTGTCGAACCCTGCAGTCGCTTCGCCTCGAACAGTTGCGAACAAGAGCGAGAAATCTGCCTTGCTCGCAGCCATTCGCATGACGCTGGAAATTGAGAGCCCGGCCGTTCGTCGTAACACTCAGGCATTCAACAGCGGCCGTTATCTCGCGATGGCGGATATTCCTGACTACGACCGGCTCAAAGACAAAACACGCGCGATAAAAGAAGCTGCGATCGTCCGCCTCCCTGAACTGTTGGCCACGCTCGAAGCCAGCGTGAAGCGCAATGGTGGACATTTCTTTTTGGCGAGGACCGGTGAGGACGCGGCCCGCTATATCACGAAGGTTTGCACAGATCGTCAGGTTCGACTGGTCGTCAAAGGCAAGAGCATGACCTCGGAAGAAGTTCACCTGAATCATCATCTCGAGGCCGCGGGCATGGAAGTCGCCGAGACGGACCTTGCAGAATTCATCCTCCAGATTGCGGACGAGCAGCCTTCGCACCTCATTGGCCCAGCAATTCATTACAGCCGTGAACGGATTACTGCCCTCTTCAAAAGGAAGTTTCAAACCGATCTTTCACTCGACACAGGTGAGGAGCTGACCCGATTTGCGCGCGAGAAGCTGCGGCAGAAATTCCTGGATGCCGATGCAGGAATCTCAGGCGCCAATTTTGTCGCTGCAGACACTGGCACGATTGCGCTGGTCGAGAGTGAAGGCAATATTCGCCTCACTTCACAGATTCCGCCGTTGTATATCGCGATCGCCGGCGTGGAAAAGGTCTTGCCCAGGCGCGAGGATCTCGCTCCTTTCATAGAGCTAATTGGACCCAGTGCAACCGGACAAGGGCTTGCTTCGTACACCAGCGTGCTAACGCCCCCTATGAAGGACGCACCGCTATTATCCGATCACGCTGCGCAGCGCGAGTTCCATTTAGTGCTGGTGGACAATGGACGGCTGCGGATGCGCGAGGATCCTATCTTGCACGAGGCGCTCTACTGCATTCGTTGTGGCGCCTGTCTGAACTCGTGCGCCAACTTTCAGACTGTCGGTGGACATGCCTTCGGCGGCGAGACTTACTCCGGGGGAATTGGTGGTTCCTGGGAAGCGGGAACGCGTGGACTGCTGAACGCGCGCTTCAGTGAACTCTGTACGGGATGCTCGCGCTGCGTAATGCAGTGTCCAGTGCGGATCGATATTCCCTGGCTGAATTCAAACCTGCGCGAGCGAATCAACGAGCGTGATGTTCAGAGATCAGGCGGTATCCTCGAGAAAGCAGCTGCCGCGCAACTCGACGTTAAAGCGCCGCTGCAAAAAATCTTTTTCGGGCGATATGACCTATTCGGGAAGTGGGGAGCACGCCTCGCGCCTGTTTCGAACTGGGTAAACCAGTTGCTCGTCACCCGGGCGCTGATGGAGAGGTTCGTGGGAGTGGACCGCAGGCGTGAGCTGCCTCCATTCGCACGAAAAACTCTGGTGCGAGCGGCAAGAAACTCTGTATCTTCGAAATCTTCCCCTGCTCGTGGTCGCGTCGCGCTCTTCCCCGACATTTTTACAAATTATGGTTCTCCCGAAAGGGGACTAGCTACAATCGAAATCCTCAAGCGCATCGGCATCGATCTCGTGGTCACAGAGATATCCGCCGATGGTCGAGCTTCGTTATCACAAGGGTTAATTCGAACTGCGCAACAGCAGGCGCAACGCACCAGCGAGCTGCTGCTGAAATATATTCGCGATGGGCGAGAGATTATCGTCATTGAGCCGAGCACATTGGCTATGTTGCGACTTGACTACCAGCACTTTCTTCCACGCGACGTGTTTGACCACATACGGTCCCACAGCTTTGAAGCCGTTGAATATCTCTGGCGAATTTTGCAGGAGCGCGGGCTGAATGCCTCAGATTTCTTCACTGCTTCGCAACATCCGCTTGGTACGCGGCTCTTTTATCACAGCCATTGTCAACAAAAGACAATCAGCGCCGCTGCTCCAACCGAGGCATTGCTCCGAGCCGTGGGATTCGACGTTGCAACTTCGCGGGTCGAATGCTGCGGCATGGCCGGCAGCTTTGGATACAAGAAAGATTTCTACGATCTCAGCATGGCCGTAGGAGAGGATCTATTCAATCAAGTGCGCGAGGCAGAAGTGAAAGACGGACAAAGAACATTAGTTGCAACCGGCACATCCTGCCAGGAACAACTGCACGCCGGACTTCAACGGAAGGTCTTTCACCCCATGCAATTGCTTGCGGAAACGTGGATTCAGTCACCCTCGTCCCGATCTTGAGAACTAGTGATACTGGCCCACGGCTGTTGCCAACCCATCCGCTCGGTTCGTCTTCTCTGTCAGCGAATATCCGAGGCTTCTGGAGATTGCGCTCGCCGCGTTCTTAGCTGCCGCGGCAAACACAGGCAGCTTCTCGCGAGTAACGCGCGTAGTGGGACCCGACACGCTTACGGCAGCCGCTATCTTTCCTGACGCCTCAAAGACTGCAGCCCCAATGCAGCGCGATCCCAGGTATGCCTCCTCATTGTCGATCGAGTACCCCCGCTGCCGGATTTGCGCGAAGTCTTTGCGGAGTTGCGCAACGTTCTTCACCGTGTGCGGCGTGAAGCGCTCGAATGCCAGGCCAGTAAAGAAGTATTGCTGCTCTTCGTCCGGCACAAACGCCAGCATCGCCTTGCCTAACGCGGTACAGTACACCGGACGCCGAATGCCAACTTGCGACACGAGCCGGAACGTGTGGCTACTCTCCATCACGTCCAGATACAGGACCTCGCGGCCGTCCAACACGGCAAGATTTACTGTCTCGCCCGTCGCACGCCACAATTGCTGCAGCACCGGACGGCTGATCTTGCGAAGCGTCGTCTGGTATGACACTCCCGAGGCCAATCGCGCCAAGCGAACTCCGATGGCGTAAGCTCCCGAGCTGTCGCGAAACACATATCCCTCATGCTCTAAATGCGCTAGAAAACGGTATGCGGTGCTCTTATTAATTCCGGTTTGTTGCGCAACATCCTTGAGTTGCAACCCAGAAGGAGCATCATGCAACGTCTCCAGAATGTGCAGAACCTTCGTTACAACTCCCACTGGCGCTGACTTCGATTCGCGTGCCCTGATCATTCGAGACTCCTCAATTTACTGCCGGAACAGCATGCCACAGATTTCATGATCTGAAATATACATTTTTTAGCTTGAATTCAGAAATAAATCCTTGTTATAGCTTTTTCCCGCCGGAGTCCGCGTTTCCGCCGGACCCAAGAACTAAACCTGTCTAGCAGGAAAGTCATAGGAGGATGCCAATGAAGCGTTGCCTTCATCTAGCAGTCACCGTGCTCGCAATCTGTTTTGCCACCGCCCAGATGTGCGTGGCTCAAACATCCAGCGGTGAGATTTCAGGAAGAGTAGTGGATGCGAGCGGCGCCGTGATTCCTGGCGGAAACGTAACGCTCACAAACCAGGAAACCGGCGAACAACGAGTATCTCAGGCTGACTCTACCGGTTTATTTTCTTTTCCCTCGATTCAACCAGGAACGTACTCCGTTTCGATCAAAGCAACCGGGTTCAAAGAGCTGGCTAAGAAAGACTTGCATCTGAGCGCGTCTCAGCGCCTATCAGCCGGAAATCTGCAGCTCCAGATCGGTTCGGCCACGGAGGTAGTGAATGTCGAAGCAGCGCCGACGCCGGTGCAAACCGAGAGCTCAGAGCGCTCGGCCCTGCTCGACAGCAACGAAATTTCCCATCTGAGTACTCCCGGTCGCGATGCCCTGGCTTTGGTCCGGCTCTTGCCCGGAGTGGTCAAAGACGGAGAAGGAGGTTCGCAGCTCGGCACCTCGGGAGCAGGAGCGGTTTCCGGTACGCGCGAGGTGAGTAATTCCATCAGTCTCGACGGCGTTAACGGGAATCCGAGAGGGGGCGGCAACAGGTTTGATACGCCACTCAACATGGAGGCGGTCTCCGAAATCAAAGTTCTGCTCAACAACTACCAGGCTGAATATGGACAGAGTGGCGGAGCGATCGTCAACATTACGACCAAATCGGGAACTCGAAATTTTCACGGCGAGGGCTACTACTACGGACGCAACGAGGCGCTCAACGCCAACGATACGTTTAATAACAAGACAGGACTCGCGAGGCCGCGATATCGCTTTAACACGGTTGGATACAACGTCGGCGGACCCGTTTACTGGCCAGGAAGATTCAACAGCGACAAGAACAAATTGTTTTTCTTCTTCTCCCAGGAGATCTGGCCCACGCACACACCAGGCACAGCTCGATATTTCATGATGCCAACTGCGCTGGAGCGAAAGGGCGATTTTTCGCAGAGCGTCGACAAGCAGGGAGACAAGGTCACCCTCGCTGATCCAAAGAATTGTGGGGCTGCCGGGAATCAAGCTTGTCTACTCGATAGCACGCATGTCAATCCGGCATTTGTGAATCCGAATACGCAAGCTCTGCTTAACCTATTTCCGATGCCTACGCTCAGTACTCCGCTCGTAGCTCCAGGCGGCGGACTCTACAACTATGCCGTCCAGTCAACGATCGACAAGCCGGTAAACCAGCAAGTGTTGCGGGTCGACTACAACATCACGGACAAGCTGCATACGTTCTTCCGCGGCATGAACATGACCAACAACACGAAGGGCCCTACCGATTCACCCGGCTTGGACGCCTCCATGCAGTGGGGTCCTGCATTCTTCTATGACACGCCCGCAAGAAATGGCGTCATCGGCGCAACGTGGACTGCAAGCCCCACCCTGGTGAATGAATTCACGGCGGGATACTCCGATTGGAGAGAACGCTCGGGTTTTGTAGATCAGTCCGTGCTTCCCAAACTGCAAAGGGGTAGCGGCAGTGGTGTGAGCATCGGCCAATTCAATCCAGCTACTAATCCACTCAACTTGGTGCCGAACATCAGCTTCAACGGCGGTGGAGTGAACGCAGGCAGCGGATTCGGAATAGGCCAAGGCACCAACTGCAACACGGCGGCGGCAGCATGTGCTCCGCAGATCAATTTCTATACTCGCTTCCCCTTCAACAACAACACCGGAACATGGGAATACACCGACGGCCTGACAAAGGTCTGGAGGCAGCACACCACCAAGTTCGGTGTGTATTGGCAAAACGGCAGGTACGTACAACATCCCATCGGCAATCAATTCAACGGCAAGTTCGCTTTTGACGTGAATTCGAGCAATGCAACCGACGCCGGCTATGCCTACGCCAATGCCATCCTCGGGAACTACAGCACATACACCGAAGGAAGTCGAACCGTCTATGCGCCAAAGTGGCGGATACTCGAGTGGTATGCGCAGGACAACTGGAAGATCACACGCAGGTTGACGCTCGATTACGGGCTGCGATTCAGCTACGACTTCCCATACACGCTCGACCCGGGTGCAGGTGTGACATTCGCGCCGAGCCGGTATGACCGCACGCAGGTTCCAGCCTTGTATCAGCCGGTTACTTTCGCAAGTCTGTCAGCTTCACAGCAGGCCCTTTGTTCGGCTGGTTTGAAGACCAAGCCGTCGCGTTGCGCTCAGAATCCAAGCAATCCCAATGACGTGAAGCCCTCAGGCGCAGTTGGACAGTTCGTTGGACCGTTTAATTTCACTGGCAGCGTCATAAACACCGATCCCACATACCCGAGCAGCCTTCGCAACAGCAATGGAGTACTGCTCGCCCCTCGTTTAGGCTTTTCGTTCGATCCTTGGGGAGATGGAAAGACCGCGATCCGCGCGGGCGCGGGCATCTTCTATAACCTTCGTGAAGATGCGGGAGTGGTTGGAGATTTCGCAACCACTGCTCCTGTGATCGGCAGCACGAGCGTGAGTCAGGGAAATGTCGCGACCTTTACGTCTAACTGCAACACGCTTCCGACGGGATGCGTCAGCGTATCGAGTCTTCTCGGCCCGCAGGATACGAAGATCATGCCGCTCGATCACAAAATCGCGTCGACCTTCAGCACCAACTTTGGAATACAGCGCGACATGGGCTTTTCCACTGTGCTCGACATTTCCTATGTTGGCACTTTCGGACGGCACTTGGAACAAACGCCCAACATCAATGAAGTTCCCTACCTCTCCCAATTCCAGCCCCAGAATATCGACCCGACCGCCACCAAGAACACGTTCCTAAATGGAACAGTTACGCAGCAGGGCGCCAAAAACGATAACTTCTTCCGGCCGATTCCGGGATATGGCGATATCACCTTGCGGGAGTACACAAGCACTTCGAACTACAACGCTCTACAGGCGGCCGTGAATCGTCGCTTCTCCAAGAACCTGGAGTTTGGGGTGTCCTACACCTGGTCGAAGGCGATGGACTATGCCGACAATACTGGCGGTACCGGCACATTCGGAGCTATCGCTATATATCAGGATCCGCGTTGGTGGAACTACGGTCTCGCCAGTTATGACCGTACCAATAATCTTGTGCTCCACTGGGTATATAGCCTGCCTAAGGCCAGCAGCCTCTGGGACAACAAAGTGCTCAAGGCAGTAGCCGATAACTGGGAATGGTCGGGAATCGCCGAATTCGTCAGCGGCACCCCGCAGTCGTACTCGTATGGTCAGGGCAACAGCAAGGTCACGCTTAGCACCGGCAACCTGAACATTACCGGAGGCGGCGATGGCTCCCGGTTGATTCTCAACGGCAATCCCTTGACTCCAGACGGCGCCCACCATTCCTCGTTTCAGTTCCTTAACTCGAGCAGCTTCGCACTGCCACCTGTCGGCGTCATACCCTCGCCAAGCATGGCAGGCATTACACGCAATGTGATTTACAGAGGGCCCGGCACCGACAACTGGGATATGACCTTAGCGAAGAGCATTCCCATTACAGAACGCATTAAATTCCAACTGCGCTGCGAGGCTTATAACATTTTCAATCACGTAAGCTTCAACGCCGTGCAGAACACCGCAACCTTTAACTCTGCAAACGGACAATTGACGACCACAGGAAATTTTGGAGCTTTGACGGGCGATCGTGGCGCGCGCATTCTGCAGCTCGTCGGGAAAATTACCTTCTGACACGACCACACAAAGCTTCTCAACCATCGCCGCCAGTTCCGTGGCGGTGATGGTTCTTTCGCAGAATCCCCCTGTTGACGAAGGCTGGCTCGACCGCCCATTAAAGCGGGGACAGGTGGGTATTATTTCAAAATATAAAACATAAATTTTTCATCTTGAATTCGTCGCAAGTCTTTTGATATAGGTTCTCGTCCGTTGCAGACCACGTTCGACTTGCTTCTCCGGTTGACGGCTAACGCCGGCCTGCTCCCAAGACAACAGTGGAGGCATCGATGCTGTTCACAAAGAAATCGACCCTGACGTCGATTATTTTATGTATCGCTTTTTCCCTTCCGGCATTTGCGCAAACCCGAGGCGGTGAAACCAACGGAACCGTCACCGACTCCACAGGGGCCGTCGTGCCCGGTGCAGCCGTCACTCTTACGAACCAGGGCACAAACATCCAGAGTACCGCCACCACGAACAACAACGGGTATTTCGTATTCGTGAACGTGCAGCCCGGAGCCTACAAGCTGAAAGTGGAGAAGACCGGGTTTAAGGCAGTTGAATCGGCCTTCCAGGTTGCCGTCAACCAGGCCGTGACACAGAACATGAAGCTGGATGTTGGCAGCGCTTCTACCACTGTCGAAGTAACGGCGGCAGCGCCTGTGATCGACAGCACCACTACCGAATTGGGAACGGTTATTGAGGAGAAGACTGTCCAGTCTCTTCCGTTGAACGGCAGGAACTTTACTCAACTGTTGACGCTCACTCCCGGCGTTACCCCCGTTTCGACTTCTCAGAACAAGAGCATCGGAGGAGTCGAAGGCAACGTTGGAATTCCCGGATCGGGATTCGCCGATCCGTCGTTCCACGGACAGCAAAACCGGTCGAAGCTCTACTTCTTCGATGGAATCATAAACACCAACATTCGCGGGCCGACATACATCGTGATTCCTAACATCGATCTCGTTCAGGAATTCAAAGTGGTAGGCCAGGACGCCCACGCCGATATGGGGGGCGCCGCAGGGGGCGTCGTGAACATGGTGTCACGCGCGGGAACGAACAGATTTCACGGATCGGCATTTGAGTACGTCCGCAACAACGCATTTGACGCGCGTAACGGATTTACGGATGTTGATGCTTTCGGCAATCCAAAGGCGCCCGCGACCTATCATCAGAACCAGTTCGGCGCGACTTTCTCCGGACCCATCTGGCGCGACCGAACATTCTTTTCCGGTGGATATGACGGGTGGCGCTATAGCCAGCCGAGCCAGGTAACCTCTTATGTTCCTACAGCAGCAGAACTAAATGGGGACTTTTCGCAAACCACGATTTCGCGCGTCAGCAATCAGATCTTCAACCCATTCTCGTCGCGTGCAAGCGGCGGCGCCACACTGCGGGATCCCTTTTACTGCGACAGCAGCGGACAGCCCTTGCCGGCCGATCCCACTACGCGGCTGCAACTTCCAAAAGGCTCCGCGCCGCCAGCAGGCGTTACGGCGTGCAACAAGATTCCGACCTCGCTGATCAATCCGGCGATGCAGGCGTTCTTTAAGGCATATTCGCCTGGACCGAACTACGCTAATCCGATCGATCCAAGCAAGAACTTCATTCAAAATCGAGCCTCGATCAACAACTCGGACGAATACAATATTCGAGTCGACCACCGCTTCAGTCAGCGCGACAACGTTTTCTTTCGCTATACCCAACAGAACAATTACACGTTGACTCCCCTCGGCGATTTCGGTTCGACTGCCGGAGGATCCCCGGGGCGTAACTATGGCGGTGATTACGTCCACACCTTTGGTCCAAACCTAATTTTCGACTTCCGCGCGGGATATGCAGGCCGTCCGGGAGTGGATTCCAGTCAGCAAAACGCGCATGAAAAGGGAACTGCGCCACTCACGCAGGCTGGCTTCGCAGATGTCGACAAATACAACGGCATGCTGGTTACTCTCGCCGGGCCGTGGAATAACCCTGGCGGGAACAGCCCAACCGGAAATACTAATTACGGGGTCCGCGGTCCTGCGTTGCGCGAGAACCCTACCCGTAGTTTCACTCCGAGCCTTCAGTGGTTAAAAGGCAATCACAATATCAAAACTGGGTTCTGGTATATCAACGCTAAGCGAGTACAGGACAACACGTTCCAAACCTTCACCTTCAGCAACGCGCAAACCAACAATCCACAGAACTCAACCACCTCTGGGAATACCGGACTATCTTTGGCTTCAGCGCTCCTGGCGTTGCCAAATACAGCTTCGGGACAGCTGCCCAATCGGGCCGGCGGTGAAGTAGCCTTTAGCTACGCCTCATGGGCGGCATACCTTCAGGACGAGTGGAAGGCAAGGCCGAATCTGACCCTAACCTTCGGCCTGAGGTACGACTATCTCACTCAACCTCAGACCACCGACGGCCGGCTCTGGAATTCCTTTGATCTGACAAATCAACACTGGATCATAGGAGCCACTGCGATGCCGCCGCTTTGCAGCGTGGCAAAGCAAGCGCCATGCATTCCGGACGGTATCGATCTGACTACCGGTGCCTACACTGCTTCGAAGGATTTCCGCACCGATCCTCACTTTGCTAATGTAGTGCTGGCGGGCAAACAGTTCTTTGCGCCACCTCCAATCAAAGATAACTTCGGACCACGTTTTGGCCTCGCATGGCAAATGCGTCCCAAAACGGTACTTCGAGCGGGGGCAGGATTGTATTGGGACGATGCTTCGTTTGTGACCAGTGCAACTACTCCCTTCCAGTTCTTGAATGGTATCCAAGGACACTTCCCAGTTACACTGCCAACCACTCGCCCGTGGGGAATCGGGGGTTTCAGCGATGATCCCCGATACAAGGATCCGTACTCTCTGCAATATCATCTGGAGGTCCAGCAGGAGCTGACGGCGAACACGATGTTTTCGCTGGCCTACGTGGGCAGCCAAAACGGACGGTTACCATGGTCGGGGCTGGCGAATGCAGCTCGACAAGCGTCGCCGGCGCTCACATCAAATGCGGTTGTCGATGCACTTCGACCCGTGCCTTGGGCCAACATCAACAACTACACTATGAGTATTGCTCGCTCGAGCTATAACGGGTTGGAGACAAAGCTGGACCACCGCTTTGCAAACGGCCTGAGCTCACTCGTGTCTTACACCTGGAGCAAATCCATCGATGAAGGCAGTGGGTACTTCGGAGTTGAAAACTCACTTTCCGGCGGCGGATCTACCGTGCAGACGTTTTACGATCTGCGCAGTGCGCGCGGAGTATCTGGTTATGACATCACTCACTTCTTCTCTTGGGCGAACGTCTACGAGCTGCCATTTGGGCG
This sequence comes from Acidobacteriota bacterium, assembly GCA_003225175.1. Taxonomy (NCBI): domain Bacteria; kingdom Pseudomonadati; phylum Acidobacteriota; species Acidobacteriota bacterium. Next base: position 600 of record QIBA01000069.1, on the reverse strand, counting down.
CGGCAAGCGCTTCCTGAATGATGGACCTTTGTCCTGGATTCTCGGAAATTGGGAGTCTGACTCTATCCTGCAAGCACGCTCGGGAACACCATACAATCTGCAAGTCTCCGGGGATATTGCGACCCTGAAAGGCAGCGCACCAGGCATCGGCACCTACGGACGACCGAACATCATCTCCAATCCGTTTGCGGCTGGCCCGGTTGCTGCTAATCCTGATCCACAGTGTCACTTCACCACTTCACAGACGATCCCTGCTGGACAACCTGGAGCGGGCAAGAAGGGCAGCGCTCCGGAGGCCGTCGGTGGGCGAGCAAATTACTTCAATCCCTGTGCCTTTACTGCGCCGTCGGGGTCGTTTGGGAACGTAAGTCGCAATGCTTTCCGTGGACCGGCGGTCTGGAACATGGACTTCGCCATGATGAAAAACTTCCCAATTGGAGAGCAGATGAGGCTGCAGCTTCAATTCCAATTCTTCAACGTGTTCAATGTTCAGAACTGGGAAGCCCCGTCGCAGGTTACGGTCAACACTTCCGGCACGACTATCAATTCGAATGCAGGACAAATCACTAGTCTGGCTCAAGGCACAACTCCGGGACAGAT
>QIBA01000068.1 GCA_003225175.1 Acidobacteriota bacterium | reverse complement strand
CCGTGGAACTCGCTTGCAACTGCGGCCACCCCGGATGCAAGTCCGGCCAAGGCGAAGTCGCCGCGTAAAGACTTAAAGATAAGTACCGCCGCTTGAACAAAAGCCGCTCTCCGAGTGGCTTTTCATTCGTTAAGACCGCAAAACTCGAGACCCACATCTCACGCAGAACTCGTGACCCGAGGTCCCGACTTTTGCGTTGCCGTAGTGTCACAAAACTTGACAGATTCCCTCAGTATGCTTTACTAGAGTTCCTTCCAAATCGCAGCTCCCAGAATGGGAAAACTTCGCCTTTCCTCGGCTGATTCATTGAGGTCCGTAGAAAGTTTGCGGCCCTCTCCAGTTCACTTAGGAGGCACAATGATTCGATACTTGCGCAGATTCCGCTGGGAATTGCGCTTCGTCCCACTCCGCACTCGTTTGCGTATCCTGAAAACTCTCGAGTTTGTTGCGAAGAAGGTTGATGGTCGCTTGCAGACGAATTTCCATGAACCGCTCTTTGCGGCTCGCGGATGTCGAATTGCACCTTTCCGAAAAAATGGCAATCAACACCCAACTAGCAAGCATTACTAGACATCTCTCTGATCTCCGTGAACCTGGAAGATGGACTTGGCCGTCGTTTGACGTTTCATTCGGACGGGATCGCTCCCAGAAGTTGATGCAGGATGAGTTGACACGCGAAGTCAATGAGCACGGTTGGTCGAATCCATTAGGATGCAGTGATAACAGCGATGAATATTGAGGACTTTAGCCAACTTGAAGATATGGTAGCGCTACCGGGAATCGAACCCGGGTTTGAAGATTGAGAATCTTCCGTCCTAACCCCTAGACGATAGCGCCACGCGTGCAAGTGAGGCTGGAAAAATTATAGCAAAACGAAGCCGCCGAGCTTCTTAGCTGCTCAGTCTCTAGAGCTTTCCCGAGCATACAAGATCATACGTTCAATGGGGGGGTGACCCAGCCTTTGTCCTGTTTTTCCATCGGAGTGCGAGCGACTCGGTGCGTCCTTGTCTGGAACTTCGATGCGAAAACCGAAACGGGAAGAGGATGGGCCAGCCATCCTGATATTCTTGGCTATATGGCTGAAGTGGTTCTTGACCGTCATGCAATCGCTGATCGCGGCAAGCGGCTTGAATATTTCACCATCGGGTGGAACACGCTCGAAGGCATCGTGTCCGTAATAGCAGGCGCATTTGCTGGAAGCATTTCGCTTGTAGGTTTCGGGCTGGATAGCTTCATCGAGGTAGCCTCAGGCATAGCGTTGTTGTGGCGAATGTCGGTCGATGCCCATGAATCCCGCCGGCAACAAAACGAAAAACTCAGCCTTAGAATTGTTGGCGTGTGTTTCCTTGCCCTAGCCGCCTATGTTGCGTTTGAATCCGCCCGCGACTTGATAACAAAGAACTCGCCGGAGCACAGCGTCGCAGGAATCATCATCGCGATAGTGTCACTGATCGTGATGCCTCTGCTGTCGAAAGCAAAGCGCCGGGTCGGTCGCCAACTTGGTAGCGCCGCGATGCACGCCGACGCCAGGCAAACCGAATTCTGTACTTACCTGTCGGCCATCCTGCTTGGCGGCCTATTGTTGAACATGGCCTTGGGCTGGTGGTGGGCAGACCCGATTGCAGCGCTTGTCATGCTGCCAATCATTGCCAAGGAAGGCATTGAGGGAATCCGGGGAGACCACTGCTGCTGACCATTTTCCGAATCGCCGCACAACGAGAATGGCTAGTCGACTCAAGACTCCGTAGACGCCGGTGCGCTCCTACAAAGACTCATCTGCCAGCGACTCTGACCTGAGTCTTCCGTTTTTAAACGCCCTCTCTTTCATCATCACAAAAAATACGGGTACGAGAATCAGAACGTGGATGGTTGACGTAATCATTCCTCCGACGATTGGCGCGGCGATAGGCTTCATAACGTCTGATCCAATGCCGCTTTCCCAAAGAATGGGAACAAGACTGGCCAGCACTGCAAAGACGGTCATCAGCTTCGGGCGGAGCCTTTGTACTGCTCCTTCGATGGCTGCCTCTTCGATTTCCTTATTTGAAATTTGCGTTTTGAAGGCGAGGCGATGATCCAGCGCGGCGTGCAGATACACCACCATCACCACACCGGTTTCGACGGCAATGCCGAACAGCGCTATGTAGCCAACCCAGACCGCCACGCTGAAGTTGTAGCCGAGCAGCCACTGCAGAATTAGTCCTCCGGTCATGGCATAAAACGTGGGAAGGATCAGAACGAAAGCCTCCACGACCGAATGAAAAACCATATAGAGCAACAGGAAGATGATGAAGAACACGACCGGTAAGATGATTTTCAGACGCTCTTTCGCTCGAAGCTCAAACTCGTATTCGCCTGACCACTGATAGGTATAGCCAGCTGGCAGTTTCAGTTGCTGAGCCAACTTGTTTGAGGCCTGCTCTACAAATCCTCCGTAGTCTTTGGTGTTCAAATCGATATAGATGTATCCGGTTAACTTTCCATCCTCATCGCGAATCATGGCTGGCCCATGAGAAAAAGAAAGTTTTGCTATCTGCTCAAGCGGGATCTGAGCGCCGGATGGAGTAGCGATGAGGACGCGGCGCAGCTCATCGACATTGTCGCGGAAATCACGCATGTAGCGAACATTGATCGGATAGCGCTCGCGGCCTTCTACATTTTCAGCTACATTCATGCCGCCGATTCCAGACGAGATGGCCTGCTGGACGTCGGCAATCGTCAACCCATACTTCGCGGCTTCGGACCGATTCACCTCCAGGTTTAAGTAAAAGCCTTGTGCAACACGCTCAGCGAACACAGACCGGACTTGCGAATTTCCTGAAAGAACCTGTTGTATCTGCGAACCGAGTTGCTGAATTTCATCTAAAGACGGACCTTGGATTTTCATGCCCAGCGGGGTCTTGATCCCAGTCAAAGCCATATCCAGGCGATTCTCGACGGGCATAGTCCAGGTATTCGTCAGACCGGGAAACTGCAGCTTCTCGTCCATCTCCTGAATGAGGTTTTCGTAGGTCATGCCAGGCCGCCACTGCTCACGCGGTTTCAGCATCACCGTGGTGTCATACATGTCGAGTGGTGCGTTGTCGGTGGCGCTGTCCGATCGACCGACCGTCCCGAAGACGCTTTCCACTTCGGGAAACGATCTGAGTACGCGATCCTGTTCCTGCAGGAGCTGCGACGCTTGCGTGATCGAGATTCCCGGCAACGAGGTTGGCATGTATAGAGAGGAGCCTTCAAACAACGGAGGCATGAACTGGCTACCCATCCTGAACATCAGCGGAAACGTGAAAACAAGGAAGAGCAAGTTGAGCAGAAGGGTCATTTTTCGATACTTGAGGCACAATCTCAACACCGGCAGGTACAAGGCCTGAGTAAAGCGAGAAATCGGATTTCCCGATTCCGGTCTGAGTTTGCCTTTGATAAAAATGACCATCAATACCGGCACGAGCGTAATTGCCAGTAGTGATGAGAACGCCACTGCCAAGGTCTTGGTCCAGGCCAGGGGCTTGAACATCCGCCCTTCCTGTGCCTCCAGAAGAAAGACAGGAATGAACGACACGACGATGATCAGCAGCGAGAAAAACAGCGCTGGCCCAACCTGCTTCGCTGCGTCGATCAAAGTGCGGCGGCGTTGTCTTTCGATGAGTTCATCGTTTTCCTTGATTTGAGCCGATTCTTCGTAGATAACGTGCTCTGCTCCAACTGTGCTGGTTGGTGGCGGCTGATTCGGCTGCTCAGATAAGTGACGGTAGCCGTTCTCAACCATTACGATCGCGGCGTCTACAAGAACACCGATGGCCAACGCCAATCCGCCCAACGACATGATGTTCGAGCTGACATGCAGGTAATACATCGGAATGAAAGAGGCGATGACAGCGATAGGTAGCGTGATGATGGGAATTAACGCTGAACGGAAGTGGAAGAGGAAGACGATAATCACCAGACTGACGATGATCGCCTCTTCGATCAGGTCGCGCTGCAGCGTCTTAATCGATTCTTGAATCAACGGCGCGCGGTCATAGCCTGCGACTACCTCGACTTCAGGCGGGAGAGAGCCCTTGATCTCCTCCAGTTTCTTTTTCACGCCATTGATGACGTTGAGTGCATTCAGGCCATAACGCATCACAACAATGCCGCCCACAGTTTCGCCCTGGCCCTGCCATTCGGCAACACCCTCTCGAATATCCGGGCCGAATGAAACAGTGCCGAGATCTTTGATTAATACAGGCGTTCCGTTCCTGGCATTCACCGGGACATTTTCGAGATCAGCCAAGGACTTCAGATAACCAAGACCACGGATGTAATAGCGTGTCCCACTCAACTCCAGCACGCGACCGCCCACTTCATTTGTGCTCGACTTCACACGGTCAATTACGGTTGAGAGCGGGATGCCATAAGCAAGCAGCTTGTTGGGATCGAGCTGAACCTGATACTGGCGCACAAAACCGCCGATGCTTGCTACTTCAGCTACGCCTGGGACGGTTTCGAGCTCGTAACGCAGGTGCCAATCTTGCAGGCTCCGCAGATCTGCAAGGCTGTACTTGTGTGAGTGATCGACGAGCGCGTACTCGTATACCCAGCCGGCTCCGGTAGCATCTGGCCCAATCATCGGGTTCACGTTGGCTGGTAATCGGCCTTGGATCTGCTGCAAATACTCAAGCACTCGAGAACGCGCCCAATAGATATCTGTGCCGTCTTCGAAGACAACATAGACATACGAATCGTTGAACATCGTCTGCGCGCGTATAGCTTTGACTCGCGGCGCTGCCAACAATGAAGTGACGATGGGATAGCTGACCTGGTCTTCGATGATGTTTGGTGGTTCGCCCTCCCAGTTTGTGTGAATGATGACCTGAACGTCGGAAATATCAGGGAGAGCATCCAGAGGGATATGCCCCATGGACCAAATTCCAGCCATGACCAGAAGAAATGTTCCGGTGAATACCAGGAAGCGATTGTGTGCGCACCACTCAATAACCCAGGCGATCACGTTACATTCCTCCCGTTGCATCCACACTCAGGTGCTTGCTCGCGACGACAGCCCCGTTCTGCAGAGCCATAACGCTCACCTGCCAGGTGCCGCCGGACTGCAGCTCTGCCTTGCCTTCATAAAGACCATTGCCTTTGTCAGACAGGTTAGCGGCCGTTTTCATTGCAGCCATTCCCATTGCGGGCATGGCAGCCATGTAGAACGTGATGTTCACTTGCGCGCCGCTGATAGGTGATCCGTTGGCGCCTGTGAGCTTGACGCGGAAGGTGTTACCGCCCTTCGCAGGCGGAGATGGATCGCTGGTAAATTCGACATTTGCTTGTGGAGCGACCGACGGGGCATTGTTTGCGGCTGCTCCCGCACCTGGAGGCGGTGGAACGAATGCCCCGGCTGCAGCCTGCAGTTGAGCTTCGGAGTCGATCAGGAAATTTGCGGAAGTAACAATCGAGTCGCCCTTCTTTACCCCCTTGAGAACGACATAATCGTCGCCGGCGCGCGATCCTAGCTCGACTTCGTGCGGTTCAAGAGTGCCTTCTCCTTTATTGATGAAAACAAGGTTCCGGCTTCCGGAATGGAATACTGCAGATGCTGGTACGGTCAAAGCTCTGCCCATTGGACTCTTGAGCGAGATGTTTACGTACATGCCGGGCTTTAGAGCTAAATTGGGATTGGGGAATATCAATCGAACGCGTACTGTACGCGTGTTCAGGTCCACCTGCGGCAGAATGAAATCCACGCGACCCTTAAATGTCTTTCCGGGATAAGCGTCTACCGTTACTTCGGCTGGGTTTCCCGGTTTAATATGTCCCAGATCGGTCTGAAAAACCTGGGCATAGATCCAGACGGTGGAAAGATCGGCAACCGTGTACAGCTTCGTTTCCGGCTGGACATAGGCGTTAGGCAGAGCATTGCGTTCTGTGACGTAGCCGGAAGCCGGAGAGTTGATCGTGAGGTCGGTGATCACCTTTCCGGAGGAGTCCAGTTTTTCGATTTCGCTTTGCGGTACCTCCCATTGCTGAAGACGCTGTTTGGCAGCGGATACGAGTGTGTTGGCTCCGTCCGCGACACTTTGAATCGAGCTTTGCCCGAGTTGCTGCTGATTCTTGCGCGCCAGAAGATATTCCTGTTCGGTGGTGACAAGGTCTGGACTGTAAATCGTGAATAGCGGCTGCCCCTTGCGAACGTAGTCATAGGTAGCATCCACAAAGACTTTATGAATCCATCCGGGGAAGCGAAGCTGAACCGTCGCCAGCCTCCGTTCGTCCACCTCAACGTTTCCCGTAACCCGGATCTCGTCGCTGATCTTCTTCATTTCAACCGTGCCAAGCTTCACCCCGATGCTTTGCATTCGCTGAGGTGTGAGTTGAACCGGAGCCACGGGTTCTTCATTACTGTCGCGAGTGGGCGCGACTTGCGTTCCACTCCCCGATGGCGAACCCATCGTCTGGTTGCCTTTCCCCATTTGCGTAAATGAGCCGGGCCCAGCCTTGCTAGTCCTTCCCTGCCGTGAATGCCACCAGAAGCCGAATAGAACGAGTATCAAAAGTACGTTCACACAGATCGCGAAAATCATGCCGCGGCGGTAGCTCGTCCTCTCTTGATGTCCGCTCATCAGAAGGTCACCCCCGTCAAAGCTTCCAACTGCGCCAGAGAAGATTCGTGATCCGCCAGCTCGCGCTGGTATTCCTGTTGAAAATTGAGTACATCGAGAAACGAAGAAAGCAGCGTTTCAAAATCTTGACGGTTGGCTTGGTAGGCCGCTAGTGCCGAGCGGAAGGCACCCTCAGACTGCGGAAGGAGTCCTTCCTTGTAAAGCCTCAGTTGTTCGGCAGAGGTTTGTGCGAAAACGTATTGGTTTTGTACTTCGGCTAATCGCTTCTGCAGCTCGGCTTCCAAGTGCTTGCTCGCCTGCTCTCGGCCGGCTTCGGCCTCCGCCAACTCAGCCCTGCGCCGCCCGCGGTTCGGCAGATTAATTCCGAAGGTCGCCAGGTAATAATCGCGGAACTTCCTGTCGGTGTTCTCATACATGTATTGAACGTTGAAGTCTGGCCGAAACTCCTTGCGTGCGAGATCGACTTGCGATTCCGCTCTTCTAACCACTTGCTGCTGCGACCGAATGTCGGGATTCTGCTGTCGTGCAGCACTCAGTAAGTCCGAAGCGCTGTAAGCCATATTGCGAAGAGCCAGAGCCTCTGTCTGAATGTCGAGTGTTTCTTGCGATCGATTTAGGAGCTGCTTCAGCAGCGCTTGAAGCTGCCCTACCTCGCGGTGGTGCATCGTGATTTCCTGAAGGATTTTCGTGCGCTGAAGCTGGGCTTTAAGGACCTCCTGCTGATTGCCTTGTCCGACGCGATAGCGGGATTCAACGATCTGCTGCACGTCCTGCAGTAGTTTGTCGTTCCTTTCGAGAATGGAAAGTGTCTGCTGGAGATATGAAAGCCTAAAGTAGGTTGCCTTTAACTTTGCAATGATTGTTCGACGTACCGATTCAATTTGAATTTGGAGCGCATCCGCTTCGTGGCCCGCAACCTGTCCGCGAAGACTGCGCTTTCCGGGAAACGGAATTTCCTGCGACGCACCAAAACCTATATAGGCAAAATCAGTGTTCGTGTAACCGGCGAATGGCCGCGGACTTCCTACAGCAAACTGCTGAACGCTGACTTGAGTATCAGGCAGTGCAGAGACCTGACCAGCAACATGAGCCGCCGCTTGATAACCGCGCTGTGCCGCCGCGATTTCAGGATTGTTCTGCTCGGCTTCTCGGACGAGTTCCGCGAGGCTGACTGCGGGCCCAGTCGGAGGCATGCCTGAAGTCTGCTGTTTAGCCGCATCGAGCGCAGGGCCGCGCGTCGTAAACACCGAGTTGTGAGAGATGAGTGCGCCGCCGGGAAAAAGTGGCGGAGCCGTTTCGGGAGCAGCTCCCTGCGCTATGGCTGGTGGAGCACAGAACAACACGGCGGAGGCCATCCACCGACAAAAAGAAGAAAGATCTTGCATTTAATTCCGTCCTTCGTTGAAGACACAACTGCACACACCCTTTTGCAGGGCACGATAAGACGGACAGAATCAGATTCTTAGGACGGCGGCCGAAACAGTCGGGAGCGGTGGCGAGGGCGCAACGGCGGCTACATCCGCGAGCTGCAATGCCGGCATAGCAACACCGGCGCTGGATGTGGCTGGCGTTGCAAGAGTCACAAAGTGAGGCGCATTAGCCTGTGAAGTAACGACAGCAGGTTGCGTATCAGCCTTAATCTTCTTGCAGCAGGAGTGATTGCCCATATCGCCACAATCGCCGCCCATTGTTTTGCAGCAGGCTTGCTCTTCAGGTGTGAGAGATTCTCCAGGGAGCACACAGCGCAAGGCAGGCGCAGCCGTCCAAAACAACAGCAGCGCGACAACGAGGGCGTAGCGCCTCTCACCCATGCGCCGATGATACCTGACCTGGCTCAGTCCCGGCTAGTGAACCGGAGATCCCGATTGCTACCTCGGCGAGCACGACCCAGATGCGGGATTTCTGAACGCGGTTCCCGAGTCTCTGTGTGTGAAGCCTTGGTAGAGCAACGGATTGCTCAAATATTTCTCCCCTGGCTTGCAAGTTGTTGGTGCGCTTGGGGGAATAAATTTGGCGAGCAACGGACGAAGCTTGTCTGGGGCGCGCGGCGCGTGCCATCATGCGAAGAGTGATGTTGCACGAAGTTTCCATTTGGGAAATTGTGGCGCAGCTGAAGACCTCAAGGGAGGAGCTTGTGGACTAGCCGCCCTCGACTGTGGCTGTGCCCAAATTGGCGAACGCGAGATGCCTCCCTCGGCAGGCTGGAACTCGATCCCTCCGAGATCCCATCGTGCGGAAGGGGATAATCCCATCTCGATCCTTCACCACCATGGGATGATCCCATCGGATCCCATTGGACACTTGGGATTCACGATGCGATCTCATGGGATCTCGTCGCGTAAGTCCTTTAGATGATGGGATCGACCAAAAAATGCGAAGACTCATCTCGACAGTCTGAGTTCTTCTTGCAGCCGGCCCTTGTCGTGCGCAGGTCTATTCACGGATTTGGCATGCGCGATGAAAAGTGGCTTGGATAGGGCTCTCCCAGAATGAATAGCGCTGCCAATTTGGTTCACGTCGAAAGCGAGCCCGAAAATTCTCGTCCTGCGGCATTCCCTGTAAATTCGCTGTTATTCACTGTTAATTGCGTCGCGATTGCGTTTCCTCCAGTGTTTATGCGGGTGTGAGCCGGGCGCGAAAATTCACTGATAAATTCGCTGATAAATTCGCTGTTAATTCACTGTTCCGGAGCGTAACAGCGAAAAAGCAGTGAATTTGAAGATCGGAGCTTTTGTTGGGGTGCTGGGTCGGAGTGTCTGGCTACTCGTCGTCGTCATCATCCTCGATGAGCAGGCCGCCGATGGCTTCGGCGGTTTCGAGGACGCGCTGGTAGCGCTCGTGCCATTCGGTGGAGACTTCGTAGAGAAAGAGCGTGCCCTGGTGGGCGAATCCTAGCTGGAGGAATCCGGTCTTGCCGATATAGGTGCGGAGCCAGCGAGCGTCGTCCAGATCGTCGCTGTAGACCTCATCCTTCAGGCGATCGATGACGAAGTCGAGATCCTGTTTGGTGAGGACAAAGTCTTCCATAGTGAGAAACGGAGCGCCTGAGGCTTTCGCGAGCTCGACGAAATCCTTCCATGCTTCGGGGTTACCGCTGTCTTTCCAGAGCACGCTGGGCATCTCATCGCCGACGTAGCCGGGAAAGCGGCGCATGCCGTGTCCTTCGATGAAGGCGGTCATGTCGTCCTTGATGTGATGTAGGTCGTCGCTGCGCATTTGCGAGCTGCCGGAGGCGGTTCTCGGCCTGCAGCAGAAATTCGACAATACACCAAATCTTGAACGATGCCCACTTCTGCTAGCCTGCTAACGATGCCAGGATTTAAACACCACATCTTTATATGTACGAATCAGCGGGAGCCCGGAAGTCCGCGGGGCTGCTGCAATCCCAATGGCAATGCAGAGCTGCACAAGGCATTTAAGGATGCTATAGCTGCGCGAGGTCTGAAAGCGACTGTGCGGGCCAACAAGTCTGGATGTCTTGATCAATGCGAGCATGGTCCGAATGTGGTCGTGTATCCAGAGGCGGTCTGGTATGGCCGCGTGATGCCGGAAGATGTGGCGGAGATCATCGAGTCGCACATCGTGAGTGGAGCGCCGGTCGAGCGGCTGCGGTTGAAAGACGAGTGCATCAATACGGCGAGTTGCGAGCACAAAAAGAATCGGGCAACCTGAGAAGACGCTATCGGCCACTGGCTGTCGGCTTTCGGCCTGTAGGAGTCTTCGCAGTCAGCAAGAGAGTCGATTGACCGAATGCCGAGAGCCGACTGCCGATAGCCTCGGGTGAATTACTTCACCCGGTCCCGCTTCGGGCATGGCCCCATCATCCAATTCTTGTTACACTCGAATGTTTACCCCACTCTCGCAGACGAAACATGCTGGTTTCCAAAGAATATGTGGGCTACTTAGCCCGCCAGGTCACAAAAAAACTGATTGAAGGCGAGTTCATCGATACTAAGAACGTGAACGCCACCATCGAGCGCGTGAACTCGGCTGTGCTCGAAGAGATGCAGCTCGAAGATCGCATTAATGACGAAGTTCGCATGATCCTCGAGGCCTACCAGGAAGAGATGCGCACTACCGGCGCGAGCTATCAGGAGATGTTCAAGAAAGTAAAGCAACAGCTCGTGCAGAAGTACAAGGCGGTGCTGTGAGGATCTCGCGCGACAAAGTCAATAAACTTGCCCATACTATAGCCGACACGCTGGCTACGCTCGACGAAGTGGAGTTCATCGAGGACCGCAATACCATTCGTACCGAGGCTCGCCGGATTCTTGAAGAACTGCTAAAAGCTGAGGAACGCATCGACGCCTCTGCGCGCCAGAAGATCGAGAGTCAGAAGCGCATCATCACCGAAGGGACGCAGGAGTGGGACATCCTGTATCGCAAATACTACAACGAGGAAGTGAAGAAGTTAGGGATCTGATCTTCTTGTCATTCCGAGCCGTAGGCGAGGAATCCCCACGGTGCCCAATCGGTTGATTTCAATCTATCTCGCTCGAACTCACGATTTCTCTCTCCGCATCTTCTGCGAACAACGCGGAGATGTTTCGCTCGGAATGACGAAGCAACTCAAAAGTTAGTAGCCGACCCTCCGCCGCTCTGTCGCACTCAAGCTCGCCCAAAGTGAACTGCGGCTACGCTCGATCCAGCGGTTATTCGGCTCGAGTGAGTGAGCGCGCGCGAACCACTGATAGGCAATGGCATTGCTTTGCGTCACACAGGAGCCGCTCCAGTAGAGCGCTCCGAGTTTCACATCCGCCGACGGATTGCCGGCGCTCGACGCTTGCCGCAGCAGATTGACTGCTGCCGAGCAGTTCTTGCTGCCGCCTCTCCCATGCAAGTATTTGTTCGCCTGCACAATCAGCGGATCTTTTTCTCCCAGCGACTTTGGCTTTGGAGCTTCCTCCTCGACGGGAGCGGGACGGACGCGCTTTGCTTTGGTGGCTTTGGCTAAAGGGCCATCGGATTCGGGCTTGGCTGATCCGGCGCTGTCTTCATCCTCTACTGCGGATTTCGGGGCCTTTGCTGGTGGCTTGGCCGAAGTCTCGTCTGCAGCACTGTCAGTTTTCTTGCTCGCTGTACTGGCGTCCTTTGCAGCTGCAGGGTTCTTATCTGAATTCGCTTCCTCGTCTCTTTCTTTCGCCGCAGTCGGCTCTGTTGCAGAGGCTTTTTGGTTGGCATCTTTCGCCGACGCAGTTGTCGAGGAATCGGAAGCGGGCGCAGGCGCCGCAGCTTGCGGCTTCGGAGCATTGTTATTGTTCCTCATATCTGGCCCACTTGGGTCAACGGTTGGCCCATTTCGGGCAAGAATAGATGCAATATCGGGAAACCCTTGATGGTGACTTGCGCGCCATTGCACGTAGCCGAGTCCCGCTGCCGCCAAAAGCAGAAGGAACAGCGCCCAGGCTCTCCACGAGACGCCTCGTGGAACTTCCTCCAGAAGATACTCAGGAGGGGGACTGTCGGTGTCATAGACAAATGCGTCGTTGCGCGGCTTGTCGTACACGAAGCCGCTGTTGCTCCCTTCGTACCCGAGACCGAGGAACGATGGTCCGCCGATGCCGCTCACTTTGCTTGCGGGCCTGCGACTGCGGACCTCTTCTTCGACCTCTTCCTGAGCAGTATCGGGAGGAAGGTTGGCGATCGTCGCCGATGTGTAATTCGTTCGTCCGTTGGATCCCGAGGATTGAGCAGTGTCACGCGCAAGCTCGCGCCGACGATCACGCTGACGGAACTCAATCGGCTCCTGCGCGGATGTGGATCGATTGTCGAGTCGATGAGCAGAACTCTCGATTTCGAGGGGATCGTTGTCGTCAATTACAACCGAGTTCGCGGATTCTGCAAGCTTCGAGCCGCACATACCACAGAATCGGTGATTCTCCGGACTGGAATAGCCACACCGCTCGCAACGCATAAATTAGGGACACCTCAACTTTCGACAGTGTAAGAAAAGTTAGATTCCAAGCTGCTGCCTATGGGCTTCCTGCTGCTTTGAAAAATTTGCTCTAAAGCAGAGTAGAAGCCAGGATTGAAGACGGAGGACAGGGAGGCGGCGAGGGGATTAAGGCCCAAACGATAAGGCGCACGGCGGATCTGCGTTCGTTTTCACACGCATGCACCAGCGTAATCCCGAAGTGCAAAGCACGATATTAATGTGCCATCAGATCCCGTCAGTCCGGTTTTTTCCTCTGTGATCTCCGTGTCCTCCGTGTTCAATCGGTTTTGCCTTTGAACGATGCGACAATAGTTACGTGTATACTCCGCTTTTTCAGCTCGTGCAGGACGCCGCGACTGGCGCAGGTTTTGAGCGCATCGGCATAGCTCCGGCTTCTCACCCGGAGATGCGCGAGTCGGCATTTTTCTCCGAATGGGTCGATGCGGGTTACGCGGGAGAGATGGAGTACCTGAAGCGACGGAGCGACTCTGGCGCATATAGACGCAGTTCGCTTGAAACAGCGTTGCCGTGGGCTAAGTCGGTTGTTGTAGCTGCGATGAACTACAATCCGCCGGCTCCGAAGTCAACCGATCCTACCGCTGCAACGCAGGGCTGGATCTCTCGTTATGCTCTCAGCCCAGCTGACTATCACGGCACTGTCCTGACGAAACTTCGGCGCGTTGAGTCTGCGCTGCTCGAACATCTCCGCGGCGCCGGCAGTGAAGTGAGCACGCGCTCCTACGTCGACACCGGTCCAGTACTCGAGCGGGTGTACGCGAAATATGCGGGCATCGGATGGGTGGGAAAAAATACCTGCATCATCAATCAGCAACTTGGTTCGTGGATCTTTCTCGGCGTGATCGTTACATCCCTGGAATACTCGGCTTTCGTCTCCGAAGAAAAGCTCGCGACCGCCCCGGATCGCTGCGGCAGCTGCACCCGCTGTATTGATGAGTGTCCGACAGAGGCAATCGTTGCTCCGCGCCAACTGGATGCGTCACGCTGCATTGCTTATTTCACGATTGAGAAGCGCGGCGCAATTCCCGCAGAAATGCGTGAGAAAATCGGCCGACACGTTTTTGGCTGTGACATTTGTCAGGATGTGTGCCCCTGGAATCGCAAGGCGCCTGTCACGAGTAATCCGGATTTCCTCCCGGACGAATCATTGGTGAATGCTGATCTTGCGCAACTCGCGGGAATCTCGCGGCAGGAATTCCGCCACCGATTTCGCGGCTCTCCGATCTCACGTGCGAAGCATGAGGGGTTTCTGCGCAACGTTGCCGTGGCGATGGGTAACAGCGGGCGCAAAGAATATCTTGCCGATCTGAAAGGACTGGCTACGAACGAGGATCCCGTTGTTGCTGAGCACGCGACTTGGGCCATGAATCATCTGAACGAAAAAAAACAGCGCAATTTTTCCGCATCGGCAGAAATCGCCGCATCGGCTGCGGAATCCGAGTAGCGGCTCTTTCTTTATCATCGTTTGAGTGCTGGCAAAAACGTGAAATCCCTTCCAGCATTTCTCCCTCGCGCGACTTCGCGAGACTGAAAAGCTGGAAGGGAGGATTGGGGGTGGGGTGGATTAAGCGTTGCCGCGCACAACGTTCGACGCCTGAAGCCCTTTGGGCCCCTTGAGTAGTTCGAACTCCACAACTTCGCCTTCATTGAGCGTGCGATACCCGTTCTCTTGGATGACGGAGAAATGGACAAACACGTCCTCGCCTGTGGAGCGCTGGATGAAACCGTATCCCTTGGCTCCGTTAAACCACTTCACTGTACCCTTCTCTTTGTTCACGAAAACTCCTTTCGCTTCGAATCAAAAGTCTCCTCCGAATGGTCCCTAGGCTGGTTCTCCCAGAATCCATTGAAGTGAGTGAACGCGATGAGAATCTGGTCCGCATGGATCAGCTGCAAAAAAGAAAAGCCGCTTTCGCTGCGACGGGCGTCACAGCGAAACCGGCGCGGTTCTCTTTCTACAGATTCGACAGCGAACAAGAACCTCAACCTCGAAATGTCGTGCAGGATCTCCGTTCCGTTTAGAACAAGTCGTTACGCGACAATGCTGCTGAATGCGAGCGAGGGCATGATATTCAGAGACTCACGTTTTTGTAAAGAACAAATGAACATAGTTCGTGGCATGTTGCCGCCCACTCAACAAAAACGAGTAACGACATTCGAGTTACTGCGTGTGACTACGATGACAATGAGTTTCGCTCTGCGCAACGAGCAAGTATTTAGACGAAGTGAGCACCGTCCTTCGAGATGTTCTCCACCGCGTGTCTCTCTTTGAGACTGAAGGTTCAGGGTGGAATACCTGAGGGACGCGAATCAGGTGCTCTGCTACGATTTCCACAGCATGTCTTATATCTCAGACACGGAAATCACAGTCACAAAAGTTGCCTCGGCACCGCCATTTTCGCCAACTGCGACCGCTCGCTTTTCCTCGGTTCTGCGGGAGAGTGCGAAAAGACTGCGATTGCGTTCGCTCTTACCCTATCTCATGCAAACTGAGGTGCACACATTTGCATTTAGCGTCGCTGCAAATGCCGTTTTGTCGTTTTTCCCGTTTATCGTGCTGCTGTTAACGCTCACACAGCAGGTATTCCATTCGCAGGGGATGTATGACGTCGTATTGCAACTGCTCCGCAGCTATTTGCCAGCCGGACAGGATTTCGTAATTCGCAGTGTGGTGGCGCTGACGCCGCATCGTGGTATGAAAATCTTTTCTTTGGCGATGCTGCTGATCTCCTCCACCGGCGTCTTTGTACCATTAGAGGTAGCGTTAAACCGGGTTTGGGGATTCACCAGCAACCGAAAATATCTGGGAAATCAGACGATCTCGCTCTTCATTGCGTTCGCTTGTGGCGCACTGGCGCTCATTTCAGTTGCGATAACGGCCAAAAACCAGTCGTTACTGCTCTCATTATTCGGCTCTAAGGACCACCTTCTTTTCCGAATCGCGGCATTTTTGGTGATGAAGATGGTCGCCATTGCGGCTAGTATCGCCATGTTTTTCCTCGTTTACTGGCTACTCCCGAACGGCAAAGTGCGGCCCTTAGCAGTGCTTCCGGGAGCGTTTCTCACCGGCCTGATCTGGGATTTAGGTAAGTACGTGTACATTCTTGCGCTCCATTGGCTTGACTTTCAGGACGTATACGGCCCATTTGCGCTGTCAGTGACGCTCATGTTCTGGGCCTTTTTGTCCGGAATGTTGCTGCTTGCAGGCGCACAATTCAGTGCTGTGCGCGCCAATCAGGTGTCCATTAGCCACATATAATCGGGCTCAGGTTCCCATGACTCAGTTCTGGCGCAATCTAAAGCTGCGTCTCCGAGCGACCGGTTATTACCCTCGCAGTGGACTGGCACGCTTTACGCTCTGGGTTGCCGGTCTATATCTCATCTCGGAAATTCTGGCTCTCGTCACGCCGACATCTTCGAAGTGGCCGGGAACCTTTGCCGGATGGGCCGGATTGTTTGAATTCGTCCTAATCGTCTGCGCCGTTTTTCTTCTCTTCCGCTGGATTCGACGAAAGCTTCTCTGGCGGCTGCGCAATCGATTGATCGTCACATACGTCTTCATCGGCGTGATCCCGGTAGTGCTGATCCTCACGATGTTCGTTATCTCGGGATACCTGCTCGGGAATCAGCTCACGACCTTGCTGGTGCACCGCGATCTAATGGCCGAAGTTCAGAATCTGGATACGCTGACTTCGACAGTAGCGCAGGAAATTGCAAGTCAACTGGAGAGGAAATCACCACGTTCCCTGCAGCTCTCGGCGCTTTCGCCGGCAGGGCCGACGGCACACTTCCCAGAATGGACTGTTGCTGCATGGCTGAACGGCAAGCGAATTGAGATTGCGAATGCGAATTCCCCACGCGCTGATTTGGCAGACCCGTCGCATACATTGCGTGGCGTGGTGTCGTATCACCGCGGATTCGTGATCCGAAGCTTGCGAGAGCAGAAATTGTCCGCCGGAACCTTGCAGGTCGTAATGGTGGTGCCAATCACGGAGGAGCTTCTCTTCAGAGCTGTTTCCGATCTGGGACAGGTCACTCTTTATGTGATGGAGCCGGTTGAAACCAAGACCGAAGGCCAGGCTTCTGTAACTTTCAATGACAAGAAAGCAGGAGGGAACAGAAACTTCAAGCCTGTTCCCGCCGTGAAAGCCGGTTCGGCGCCGGTTCCAGAGTATCGATTTGATCCACAGCTTCAGTTTGCCGCCGTCTTCCCGACAACGGAGTGGGAGAGTGGTAGTGGTATTCCGGCCTTCGTTCAGGTAAACACTCGTCCATCGATCCTGAATCACCGCGTCTTCTCCGATCTCGGCGATGTAGGATCGGCGGTTTTGATCGCGCTCAGTGCGGTGGCAATTGCTTTCGGAATTATCGAACTGATCGCGCTCGTCATCGGCGTCCGACTCACGAGGACCATTACGGGATCGATCGCTCACCTCTATCGTGCGACGCAGCACGTGAACCGAGGCGATCTGACGCATCGCATCGAGGTGAAGTCGAAGGATCAGCTGGCCTCACTCGAGACTTCGTTCAATTCCATGACGGAATCCCTCGAGCGTCTGCTCCGGGAACAGAAGGAAAAGCAGCGCCTCGAAAGCGAACTTGCGATCGCACAGGAAGTGCAGGCGCAACTCTTCCCGCGTGATCCAAAGACTCTGGAGTCGTTGGAACTTCATGGCGTCTGCAAGCCCGCCCGCACGGTCAGCGGTGATTACTATGATTTCGTCTCGCTCGGCGAAGAACATTTGGGAATCGCAGTAGGCGATGTCAGCGGAAAGGGCATCTCTGCGGCCTTATTGATGGCGACCATTCATTCCGCAGTTCGCGTCTTCGAACTCGGCGCCGAACCGGAGCGCCGTCAGCTTGTCGTGGCTGGGGCAGCGGCAATTGCATCCGCCGCGAACACACGTGCGCCGCGCTGGTCCGTCGCCGCAGAGCAGACGCAATCGCCTGCCGACGTTCTAATGTTGTTGAATCGCCATCTATATAACAGCACCGCACCGGAAAAGTACGCCACGCTGTTTTTGGGAATCTTCGACGGCATTACACGGAAGTTTATCTACTCTAACGGAGGACACCTTCCACCCTTCGTGATTCACGATTCCGGTGCAGCAAGAAAACTCGAAACCGGTGGATTGGTAGTTGGACTCTTTCCCGAAATCGTTCTGGAGGAAGAAGAAGTGAGTCTCTCGAAGGGAGATATGTTTGTTGCCTTCAGCGATGGCGTTACGGAGCCGGAGAACGAGTTCGGAGAGTTTGGCGAAGAACGCCTGCTGGACCTGGTGCGAAGCAATCGCCATCTATCGCTCGAGCGAATCTCCGAAATCGTGATCGCCGCGGTGCAGGACTGGATCGGCGATAGAGAACAGCCGGACGATGTGACACTGGTGCTGGCGCGAGTGAGATAAGGCTAGGCAAAGCGTTGAACAGGGAGGACACTGAGGAAAGTTCATGCTGCGGACCTTGTACATAACGAACCCATGATTTCAAACTCACGCAATTGACGAAACCCAAGAAGGCGTTCATTTCAGCTTTGTCGAATAAAACGAGTCTTTCCCAAGCACTGGCCTTTCGCCTCAGTGCTCTCCGTGACCTCCGTGTTCAAATTGTTTTGTCTTCTCGTTTAGCACTCCAGAAGCTCCGTCAAAACTCAGAGATCGATTTTGCGCTGGACAATTAGATCCTCGGACGAACAGATCGAGAGCAGGATCGCGCGTGAGGCAGCACTTTCGCCGCTCGTGGCTCGCCTGCTCGTCTCGCGCGGGGTGACAACGGCCGACGCTGCGGTGCACTTTCTCGATCCCAAGCTCGATCATCTGCATTCGCCATATCTAATGAAGGGAATGCGTGAGGCTATCACGCGTATTCAGCGGGCGATTGGCGCACGCGAACGGATCCTTATCTATGGGGACTACGACGTGGATGGCACGACGGCAATCGTAATCCTGAAGCGCGCGATCGAGATTCTGGGAGGAACGGCTGAGTTCCATGTGCCTCATCGCATTCGCGATGGCTATGGCATGAAGGATGACGTCATCGAGCGCGCGGCCGCCGAAGGAGTGCGACTAGTCATTAGCGTGGATACCGGCATCCGTGCGTTCGCTGCTGCTGAAGCCGCCCGTCGCGCCGGACTCGATCTGATCGTAACCGATCATCATCTTCCCGAAACCGGACAGCTTCCACACGCTTTGGCCGTCCTAAACCCGAATCAACCGGACTGTGGCTATCCCTGCAAATCACTCTGCGGAGCCGGCATCGCGTTCAAGATCGCACAGGCTCTTCTCGAAGCTCGCGACGAAGCCGATGCTCGCCGGCGATTATTGCCCTCGTTTCTCAAGATGGCAGCAATCGCCACCATTGCAGATGCTGTGCCACTCATTGGCGAAAATCGCGTGATTGCCAAATTGGGACTCGCCGGATTGCGCGATCCGCGCAATCCCGGGCTGCGCGCGCTGATGACGGTCGCGCAACTTGCTGACAAGCAGCGCCGGCTCTCAGCTTCCGATGTAGCGTTCCGCATCGCTCCGCGCATGAACGCAGCCGGACGTATGGATGTGGCACAAACCGTCATCGAACTATTCGAGGCCAAAGAGGAAGAGAAAGCCCGCGATCTAGCCGCCCGACTCAATCAGCTCAACTCCGACCGCCAGCAGAGCGAGCAACAAATCGTGCAATCTCTCGAACAGCGGCTGACAGAGCCTCACTTCGCGGACGCGCATTGCATTGTTCTCGACGGTGATGGTTGGCATCGGGGAGTAATCGGAATCGCCGCCACACGAGTGGTCGAGCGTACCTACAGGCCGGCGCTTGTCATCAGCCGGGAGAATGGCGAAGGCCACGGCTCCGGACGTTCCATTCCTGCATTCCATCTGCTCGAAGCTCTCGAGAGCTGCCACGAACTCTTTACCCGTTTCGGCGGACACTCGCATGCAGTGGGCTTTTCGCTGCCCTCGGATCGGATTCCCGAGCTGCGACAGCGACTCGATGATTACGCGCGCGCACGCCTCACGAGCGAAGATCTGATTCCGGTGCTCGAAGCTGAATCAGAGATCGAACTCGGCGGGATCACACCCGCACTGATTCATACCGTGCAGCGGATGGAGCCGTTCGGTGTCGGCAACCGCGAACCCATGTTCGTGGCGCGCGATCTGCGTGTGCTGCTCCCGCCGAAGGTCTTGAAGGAGAAGCACGCAAAGCTGCGGTTAGAACAGGCGAACGGCAAAGCCATGCGCTTCGACGCTATGGCCTGGCGCATGGCCGAACGGATTTCCAGCGAGGGTATTCTCGCCAACGACTGTGTCGACGTAGCGTTCACGCTTGACGAGAATACTCACCCCGAATTCGGAGGAATTGAGCTTAGGCTGTGCGATTTTCGTCGCAGCGGGAATGAGACAAACAGCGTGCAGGGAATTGCAGCTGGGTGACATTTGGAGAGCTGACAACACCGCGCTTTCCAGAGTAGGATTTCCGCAATGTAT
This sequence comes from Acidobacteriota bacterium, assembly GCA_003225175.1. NCBI lineage: Bacteria > Pseudomonadati > Acidobacteriota > Acidobacteriota bacterium. The sequence goes on along the minus strand of QIBA01000068.1, from coordinate 15,270 downwards.
TTTTGAGGTGACACGTGGGTACCTTTCGTCCGCGTCGCTTTAGTTCTCTGTTGTTTGTTCCCCTTCTTTCCGCAATCACGATTGGAATCTGCCAAGAGGCACCACGAAGGCAGTGGGCTGCTGTCCCATACGACCCCAGTGAGCCGGTGACTGGCGGTTTGAAGGCGCTCACGAATCCGCAGGAGCGCTCTGCGGCGCTCGAGTTGCTGGATCGGGCTCGGCAGAACTACACGTTCTACGGTCCGCATGCTCCGGCATTCACGATGAAGGTGAGCTTTACCTCCAGCGGACAATCGCTATATGAAGGCTCAGGCTCGATGCAGGAGACCTGGATCGGACGCGGCGATCACTGGACTGCAAGAATCGGCTCGACGGAAACTCAGCGCTTCATCTATCGGGGCCAGATGTGGGGCGATAATCCGTCGGCCCCGGTTCCGATGCGTGTGCAAATGGCCCGATCGGCGCTCCTGTGGCCGGTTGGTACTCCGTGGGCGCGCGTCATGCTCCGTGCCTCGGCCGCGACGATTGCGGGCAAGTCAGCAATGTGCATCCTGACTTCCGGCGGCATGGCAATCGTTGAGCAGCCGCGACACTGGGTCGAAAAGGAGTACTGCATCGAACCCGAAACTGGAAACCTGCTGGTGTGGTCCGAAGCTCCCGGACATTTTGTCTTTTACGACTACACAACCTCCACGGAGTTTCAGGGCCACGTTGTGGCGAATGATGTCTCGATCTATGAAGCGGGTCATCGCGTCATGCAAATTCACGTGGACGGGATCGAGGATGCGAGCAGCGTGAAGCCGGAATCGCTGCAACCCACGCCCCAACTCATGGCTAAGGGTCCAAGCTTTGGCTTGAGTTTTCCCATGAAGTTCCCACTTTTCGTCGGCTCTGGGCAGGCAATGCAGCCAACCACGATTCCGGGTCAGGCAAGTCAACCAACCACGATCCAATCAGTCTTCGTTCACGCCACCATCGATCGCGAAGGAAAAGTTATCGAAGCCGAAGCCCTGCAGAGTTCCAATCCGGAACTTGCGGAAAAGGCAATTGAGACGGTGAGAAGCCGAAATCAGGGAAGCAGCGGCACTCAGCGAGAGGTCTATATAAACGTCGAATTTCCTAAGTTGGAACCAGTGGATCGCGCACAAGCAATTGTGCATACTTCCGGCGTCCAATAGCTTGTTCGCAGTACGCAGAGCTCCGGTTTAACGCCCGCCTGGCTATTTATGATTGCTGGAGCTGGATGCTGTGTTTGGAGGTGGGCGGAAGGGCAGCTTGAATGTTCGGCTCACCTCGGGCCAGAACTCGCGTAACAAGTTAAAGCCTGCGTCTGTTCCGACTGTGATTGCCACCTGCCCCGCTGCGGGGCCGAAACCCCGACGGTTTCCGGGATGGTACACGTTACTCAACGCCGTGGTCGATGCGACTGTAAACCATTCCGAATAGTTGAACATCTGTGTGCCAGAGTCACTCTGCGTGACGAATATGTGCGCTAATGCGTGCCCTATCCGCCTTTTGGTTCCACGCTCCTGCACGCGATAGTAACGGGGATCCTGCCGGAAGATGACAGGATAAAGAAATGTGCCGAAGAACTCGCCCGCGGTGTTGTCTGCCACGGCCGCGCCAAAGCGTTGTCCGTATCCTGATCCTCCCTGCCCAAATTGGGAATCGTAATCTGCGGCTTGCGAGATGCCCGCGCTGAATCCAGCAGCGATGAATGTGATCGGCTCGAGGCTGTTCCGCACAGCAAGATTGAACTTCTGGTGTACCGTTAACGGGCAGATCCTAAGCTCCGCATTCTGTGGATTCTGCGCCGTTTGGTTTTCCACGCGGCGAACCAGCGACGCAGCTACTCTCTTGAATGGTCCGTTGTAGTCCTCGATGGCAAACAGCCGAACCGGCTTCAGACAGCCATGATCCTGATGCTCTGTCGTGACGGCCGGCTGCGAAGGAGAGGCATTTGGGAGTGACGTAGATTGACCTACAGCCATCGGAGTAACAGTGGCTAGCCAGCCCAGCATAAGAATAAGCCCCTTCATTCTCTCTCCCGGAGTTAGAGGCTCTCCGCGAACGAGGGGATTTGCGCTCACATTGTCTATACCAGGATCAGAGCTGTTCCAGGGATAACATTCTCGGAGAGGGCGTAGTCATGGGCAAAAAGCTCGCAGACATACGCAGCAATCGTGACAAGGCTGGCGTAGCTGCTGAACTATCATTTCTGCCAGTCTTGTCTCGATCACCTCGACTTGGGCTTGCGACGAGCCCTGCTGCTGGCGCCGCTTGGAGCGGTGGGCGAGGATTACGCCGCTGCGACTAGTGCCGAACTAATTGCTCGCATCTAGCACGGCAAGGAAGCCGTGCTGGCCTAAGTTGTCCAAAAAGGTACCGACGATTGCTCCGCCGGGATTGATACCCAGCGCTTCGGTCAGCGAGGCTTGTGCTCCTGTGTCTGGGTCGGAGTAATTGATCGGAACAGCTGTCGATCCATCGCCCGGCTGCAGAAAGCCGTGTACGCCAGAGGAATTGCGATAAAAACCGACGAAATCGCCATTCGGATTGATTCCCCATATTTGTGTAGCCACAGTAAGGTTAGTCGGGCTGCTGCTGGGGAACATATAGTCAGCGAAGTGGCCGTTGTTAACGGTGTAGCCATGGGCGCGGGCGGCTCCCGGCGGCGTGTAGAGACCGACGATGATGCTGCCGTCCGGCGTCGCGGCGTTATTCATGGAATTCAGGATGGATTGCGATGATTGACTCGGATCAGTCACCTCTCCAGCTTCCGCTTGTAAGCTCTCATAATCCGTATTTTTGCCATGTTGGATGCGTACGAAGCCCACCATTTGCCTGCCAAAGGTTGTGTCGTGCAAGCAACCGTAGATGGTACCGTCAGGCATAATGGCGCTCGCGACCGAACCTACATGTCCGGGAACCAGTACGTTGGAGAACTCGCCGCGCTTGTATAGAAAGCCCTTACGGCAGGCGGGCGCATGAAGGGAAGAGCAGCCCGGAGCACCCGGCGCTCCGGGTGGAGCAAAGTAATCTCCGACCATGTCACCTGCGGGATTGATTCCGTTGACCTCGGTGTCCAGCTTCATGTCGGCTGCCAGGCCGACCAGCGAGCCCGGAACGTCGATGGTAGTGAATGCGCCGCCCCCATATAGATACCCGTGTTCCACGTTGTTGGCGTCCATATATCCGCCAACGATCTGGCCGCCGGGGCCAATGCCGCTCGCCCAAGTGGCCATGGAATTGGGAACATCAATCGGGGCAAATTTGAATTGGGCAAAGCTGTGCCCACTCAGCAATCCGAAAAACAATGCAGTAAGTAATAATTTTTTCATGTCTTCAATTCCCCCATTCTTGGCTTAAAATCTGCGCAGTCTTCCCCTGAACGCCCCCAAACTAGCTGCTGTGCTTCTGTCCTATAAGGCGGAAAAAGCGAGCGAAAACTGCAAGCAACGTGAAGTTTTTTCCCCGGCGAGAATTTCGGGGTGACGCGTTGATGGTACTAACCTTCGCGGAAACAGTGGCTTAGCTGGAGATAGACAGCCAAGGACCATGCCTACGGCCGATCACGAGATTAGCAACTTGCTCACGGCGTGGAGCGCCGGGGACGAGCACGCGCTTGAAAAGTTGACTCCGCTGGTTTATGCCGAGCTGCATCGGGCCGCCCATCGCTATATGACCGGAGAGCGATCCGAGCATACGTTGCAGACGACCGCTCTTATTAATGAACTGTATTTGCGCCTAGTCGATTTCCAACAAGTCGACTGGCAGAATCGCGCACAGTTTTTTGGGATTTGCGCTCAGCTCATGCGTCGCATCCTCGTAGACTTCGCGCGCGCGCGAACCACTCAAAAGCGTGCCGGAGATATTCCCATTCTGCCGCTCGACGAGGAATTGATTATTTCCGGAGAACCTCAACCTGATTTGGTGGCGCTGGATGATGCTTTGAAGTCGCTTGCAGTGGTCGATGAACGGAAGAGCCGTGTCGTAGAACTGCGCTTCTTCGCTGGCCTCAATGTTCAGGAAACCGCAGAAGTGCTTCGAGTCTCGTGCGAAACCGTGATGCGCGACTGGAAGTTAGCGAAGGCCTGGCTTTTCCGTGAACTCACTCAACAGAGTCGCAATGGATTCTGATCGTTGGCGCCGAATTGAGCAGGTGTACCACTCGGCTCTGGCTGTCGAGGAGAGCAGAAGACCGGCGTTTCTCGAAGACACTTGCGGCCACGACGAAAGCCTGCGACTTGAAGTGGAATCGTTACTCTCAGCGGATGGTGATGCCAATGCATTTCTCGAAGTTCCCGCAATGGAAGTTATCGCAAAAGATCTGGCTAGGCAGTCGGATTCTGCTCGAGGTTATCAGCACGATGATCTTGGTCTAGTTGGGGAAAGCGTCTCCCATTACCGCGTTCTGGAGAAATTGGGCGGCGGCGGGATGGGAGTTGTTTACAAAGCCGAAGATCTAAAGCTTGGCCGCTTCGTCGCTCTCAAGTTCTTGCCACGAGAGCTTGCTGACTATCCCGAGGCGGTGGCGCAATTGCGTCGCGAGGCGCGCGCGGCCTCAGCGCTGAACCATCCTCATATCTGTACTGTCCACGACATTGACGAGTACGAGGGCCATCCCTTCATTGTGATGGAACTGCTGCAGGGTGAGACGTTGAAACAGCTGATTGCAGACAAGCCCTTAAGACCCGAATTGGCACTGAATTTCGCCGCGCAAATTCTGGACGGGCTTGAGGCGGCCCATGCCAGCGGCATCATTCATCGTGACATCAAGCCGGCCAATATTTTTGTCACGAACCGCGGGGACGTCAAAGTACTGGACTTTGGCCTGGCGAAGGTTTCCCCTTCAAATCTGGAAGCAGCACTGACGGCCAATGTTGAGCAAACGAAAGCCTTTGTAGGAACGCTGCCGTACATGGCTCCGGAACAGTTGCGGAGAAAAAGAGCGGATGAACGCACTGATATTCATGCTATTGGCGCAGTCCTCTTTGAAATGTGTACTGGCCGGCGCGCATTCGTACAACGATCGACAGCGCAGCTCATAGCCAGCATTTTGAGCGAGATTCCTGCGCAACCGCGGACGATCAACCCAAAAATTCCGGCCAAATTAGAACCGATCATTTTCAGGTGCCTTGAGAAAGACCCTGCTCGGCGTTTTCAAGATGCGCGGGAATTAGCTGCCGAATTGCACCAAGTCGGGACAGGGGAGAAGTCGGCTGTCGGTTCGCGAATGGTGATTGCTGCCGCGGCTGCGATGATCCTCCTGCTCGCGGGCATGCTGACGATTGTGAAACTCGGCTGGTTTGATCGCTCCGCTTATCTTCCCTTGGCGCAGGTGGCCACGCGGCAGGTTACAGCGAACCCGATGGACGATCCGGTAGTTCACGCCAAAATTTCCCCCGATGGAAAGTATGTTGCCTATACCGATCTCCAAGGTTTGCACTTGCGAGATGTGGAATCGGGCGAGACTCACTCCGTTCAGATACCCGAAGGCCTCTGTTTCCGTTGAGCCGGGATCTCATGGTTCCGGGACGGAGCCAAACTCCTGATAAGCGGAAATTCCGGGCGGAACGACACCCAAGCTATTTGGAGTCTTTCGCCTGCGCGCGGCAGCCTGGTGAAGCTTCGCGACACCGGCGATGCTGCGACGCCATCACCAGACGGATTGCACATTGCGTTTATCGCTAATGACTGTATTTGGGTAATGTCGCCTGATGGCGGGAGTGCTAAGAGGCTCTTTGCTGCCGGAAGAGGCTACACCTTCGAGGATTTGGCCTGGTCTCCCGACGGTCAGAGGATTGCATACATGAGGCGCAAGGGCGAATACGCTGAAGTCACAATTGAGAGCCATGCGCTCTCTGGAGGTGAGGCTGTTGTTGCGATGTCTAATCCTCGTTTGAGGAGCTTTGCCTGGGCGCCAAACGGGCGCATTTTTTATTCACAACTTGAAAGTTCCAAAGAAGCAAGCGCGAATATCTGGGAGGTAGGCATCGATACTTCCACCTGGCGCGCTTCCGGAGTTCCTCAAAAACTGACAAACTGGGCAGGTTTTTCACTTTGGGATGTAACCGCTAGTGCTGACAGCAAATGTGTTTCATTTGTTCGAAAAAATGATCAGAGCGATGTGTATTTGGGTGAAGTAACGGCGAATGAGTCCCGATTTAGGAAGCGCGCTCGCTTGACGCTAGACGACCGCATGGATTGGCCCGGAGGCTGGTCTCGGAAAGGTGACGCTCTGCTGTTTTTCTCCGATCGCAACGCGAGCTTCGATATCTATGAGCAGCTCGTGCATACATCGGCGCCACGAGAAATTGTTGCCGGAGAATCAGAGGAAAAACGAAATCCACAGCTCAGCCCTGATGGTCGCTGGGTTCTCTACATGGCTTGGCAGAATCAGCAAGGCGATCAGGTTCCAGCTTCGGGACGACTGATGCGAGTTCCGGTCTCAGGAGGAGCACCTGAATTCATCGCTGATGTGCATGGGTACCCTGGTTCTGCTCGGATGCCGCGTGAGCGCGAGCTTCCCAGCGCCAGAGGCTATCCGGACTTTCGTTGTTCGTCGATTGCTGTTTCGGCACATCCGTGCGTTCTTGTTGAAGTCAAAAACGATCACATGGTTTTCTCCGGCTTCGATCCACTGCAGGGCCGACAAGGCGAGCTCGCCAGCATTGACATTGACCCAATCGACAGCTTTTGGGACTTGTCCGCGGACGGAAGGCGGATTGCGTTTGGCAGGTGCGAAGCAGGCGACAGCCATATTCGCATTCTTAACTTGGCTGACAACGAAGAAAGCCAGGTTAAAGTACCAGGATGGGCATGCCTCACATCCATTGGCTGGTCGCCCGACGGAAAGAGCTTTTTTGCCACAACCTGGGCTTCCAAGGGCGGATCCCTACTACATGTTTCGTTGCGTGGAGAGACAAAGCTCTTGCATCGAGCATTGGGTATGTCATTAGAAAGACCCGTTTCTTCGCCAGACGGACACTTCCTTGCTTATGGTGAAGTCACAACCACAAGCAATGCATGGATGCTGGAGACTCGGTAATCGCATCGGCGCTCACACTGCCGGTATATATTCAGGATAAAATTGAGGCACGCTGGAATTCATTCTCGGGCGATTCAGCGGGCACGCAATCTTCCAACCAGTTAGCCACACTCTGCTAGTAAATCTTCGCAGTCACAAATGTCCATACAAGCAATTTGACGCCACTGAATCGACTGCGACATTTTTTTTGGTCGAACGTCAGTCGATTTCGCTGCGGTGCATTCGTCGTACCAATAGCGGTGAGAAACGCACAAGTAAAAACTTTGTAAAAATGGCAAATCGGATGACGCGAAACTTAGCAAGGATTCATTGCGTACATATACTGTCTGTACATGCACCTGAGCATCTTCCGTCTGCCAGGACGGGACGACCAGAATGGGCGAATAACTTTTCGCATCTTTTCACGCCTCCGAGATATCCCATCTTCTATCTCGGGAGCATCAGGGCCACAGACATACAACGTTTCGACCAAAGCTCTTGACCTCGGCGGCCAGCGTCGAGGCGCTTGTTAGCCGAAACATACTTAGGATTTTTGATCCTTATTAATAAGGACTACCGGAAAGCGAGGCTGGGACGAGCCGCTTTCTTCGGGGTAAGAATCGTCCCATACGAGGGGAACGTAATGGCGAAGCGGATGTTTCTCATGTTGGTCGTGGCGGCAGCGGTGATTGGGGGCCTCGGCTATTTCAAGTTGCGACAGGTTCAGGCGGCGGTAAAGTCTCACGCCTTCACTCCTCCGCCAGAGGCGGTGACCACAATCGTGGCAAAACAGGCGACGTGGCCTTCGACGTTGGGCGTGGTGGGTACGATGAATGCCATTCATGGGGTAACCGTGAGCGCCGATCTTCCCGGCACAGTGGATCAGATCAATTTCGATTCCGGGAAGTGGGTCAAGGAAGGCGAAGTGCTGGTGCAGCTCGACACCCGCCAGGAGCGGGCGCAGCTGGCCGCGATGCAGGCCCAGCGTGATCTGGCGAAGATCAACTACGACCGTATGCAGCAACTGGTGAATGAAGGCGTGATCTCGCGGATGGATTACGACAAGGCGATGGCCGATCAGCGCCAGACTGAAGCGAATACGGCAGAGATCAAGGCGACCATCGATCGGAAGACGATTCGCGCTCCTTTTTCGGGAGTGCTCGGAATCCGCCAAGTCAATTTGGGACAGTATCTCGCTGCCGGGGCTCCGATCGTTCCACTGCAATCTCTCGATCCCATTTACGTGAATTTCAATGTGCCGCAGCAGATCGTTGGACGCATGGAGCCCGGGCGTAGTGTGCGTATCACAAGCGACAACCTTGCCGGCGCGACATTCACCGGGCGTGTGAACGCGATCGACTCGGTGGTGGATCAATCCACCCGCAACGTTCAGGTTCAGGCGACCATGGGGAATCCTGGAGGCAAGCTTCGTCCCGGAATGTTTGTTCAAGTGGAAGTAGGGGTAGGCGAGCAGCGTTCCGTGATTCCGCTTCCGGCATCCGCGATTAGCTATGCGCCGTTTGGCGATTCGGTCTTCGTCTTAAGTGATCTGAAGAGTCCGGGCGGAGAGACCTACCGCGGAGTTCGCCAGCAGTTCGTGAAAGTCGAGGGCGCACGCGGCGACCAGGTTGGCGTCGTCTCCGGCATTAATACTGGCGATGAGGTTGTTACTTCCGGCGTCTTCAAGCTGCGCAACGGTGCGGCTGTGGCAGTAAATAACAAAATCCAGCCAGGCAACAATCCGGCTCCTAAGCCCGAGGATAACTAAATGAAGATCACAGATCTCTTCATTAAACGTCCAGTACTGGCGATCTGTGTCAGCTTGGTAATCCTGATCGCTGGCTTGCAGGCGATTCGCTCGCTGAGCGTGCGGCAGTATCCACGCAGCGATATCGCCGTCGTGCAGGTTTCGACCGTGTACGTCGGTGCCAACGCAGACTTAGTTCGCGGGTTCATCACCACTCCGCTTGAGCGGGTGATCGCCAGTGCGGATGGCATCGATTACATGGAGTCATCGAGCGCGCAGGGTTTAAGCACCATCACTGTGCACTTGAAGCTGAACTACGATACCAACGCCGCTCTCACGCAGGTTCAGGCGAAGGTAGCGCAGGTTCGAAATGACCTGCCACCCGAGGCGGAAGCGCCAGTGATCGACTTGCAAACTGCAGACACGCAGTTTGCCTCGATGTACCTGGGCTTTTCGTCGTCGGATCTCGATCAGAATCAGATCACAGATTATCTGACCCGAGTTGTCCAGCCCAAGTTAAGCGCGATTAACGGCGTTCAGCGCGCCGACATTCTCGGCAAGCGCACCTTCGCGATGCGTGTGTGGCTTAAGCCGGAGAAGATGGCGGCGCTCGGCATTACGCCCTCAGCTGTGCATGACGCACTTGCCAATAACAACTATCTCTCAGCTCTGGGACGTACGAAAGGTTCGATGGTTTCGGTCAACCTGGTGGCGAACACCGATCTGCGTACCGCGGAAGAGTTTCGCCAACTCGTCGTAAAACAGGATAGGGGTACGATCGTTCGTCTTGGAGAGATCGCGGACGTTGTGCTGGGCGCTGAAACATATGACGAAGATGTCCGCTTCAACGGAGAGTCGGCGACATTCATGGGCATTTGGGTTTTGCCCACGGCGAACTCTCTCGAAGTAATTAAGAACGTCCGCGATGCCATTCCGGGAATTCGTGCGCAGCTTCCGGCTGGCATGAAGGTCGGTATTCCTTACGATGCTACGGCCTACATTCAGGATGCGATCAGGGAAGTGCTGAGCACTCTCACGGAAACGCTGCTGATCGTCGTCGTGGTGATCTTTCTGTTCCTGGGATCATTCCGGTCAGTCTTGATTCCGGTGATCGCAATCCCGGTATCGCTGATCGGTGCCGTCTTCCTGATGCTGGTGGCGGGCTTCACCATCAACCTGCTTACGTTGCTTGCGATTGTGCTTTCTGTCGGCCTGGTCGTCGATGATGCCATCGTGATGGTCGAGAACGTCGAACGTCATCTTCATGAAGGCAAGACTCCCTTTCAGGCCGCAATCGATGCGGCTCGTGAGTTGGTCGGGCCGATCATCGCAATGACGATCACGCTGGCTGCCGTCTACGCGCCCGTTGGTATCCAGGGAGGATTAACTGGTGCGCTATTCCGCGAGTTCGCATTCACTCTTGCGGGTGCGGTCATCATTTCGGGAATTGTAGCGTTGACACTGTCGCCGATGATGGGCTCCAAGCTGCTTCGCGCTGGAGACACTGAGCGCGGCTTCGCTGGTTGGATCAATCGTCGCTTCGAGAGCGTTCGCAGGCTGTACGAGCGAGCCCTGGAGAGCACTCTGCGATATCGGCCAGTAGTGTTCGGTGTTTGGGTAATCGTCGCGCTGCTCGTTGTGCCGTTCTACATCTTCTCTCAGCGAGAACTTGCTCCTGCAGAGGATCAAGGTGTGGTCTTCGGCGTGTTGCAAGCTTCGCCGAACTCAACGTTGGATCAGACGAAGCTCTTTGCGTCGCAGATTTACGACGTGTATCACTCGTTTCCTGAGGCTGAGAGCATCTTCCAGATCACGGATCCAACCGGCGGTTTCGGCGGCATGGTGACTAAGCCGTGGAGCGAGCGCAGCAAGACCGCGCAGCAGCTTCTGATCCAGTCCACTGGGCCGCTGTCGAAGATCGCGGGCGTTCGCGTGATCCCGCTCACTCCACCTCCGCTACCCGGCGGTGGAAATTTTCCCGTGGACTTCGTCATCGCTTCTGCGGCTGAGCCGCAGCAGCTTGCGCAGTTCGCGAACGAGCTGGTGAAGCGTGCGTTCCAGAGCGGCATCTTCATCTATGCCGACTCCGATCTGAAGTTTGACCAGCCGCAGGCCGAGGTAGTCTTCGACCGGGACAAGCTCCGCTCGCAGGGGGTTAATTTGAGCCAGGCCGGCAAGGACCTTTCGACGCTGCTCGGCGGGAATTATGTGAATCGTTTCAGTATCCAGGGTCAGAGTTACAAAGTCATTCCTCAAGTGAAACGCGTGGAGCGTCTGACACCCGAGCAATTGACGCAAATCTATGTCAAAGGCTCGGACGATAAGCTCGTTCCGCTTTCGACATTCGCTCATCTGAAGACTACTACTGAGCCTCGGCAGCTCAATAAATTCCAGCAGCTCAATGCCGTGCGGGTTCAGGGCGTAATTCCCCCATCGGTTCCGCTTGATCAGGCGCTGCGGTTCCTGGAAGACGAATCGAAGAAGATTCTTCCGCAAGGATTCACAGTCGATTATGCGGGCGAGTCGCGTCAGCTGCGGGTTGAGGGCAGCAAGTTCTTGGGCACGTTCCTGCTATCGGCAGTTCTGATTTACCTTGTGCTGGCGGCTCAGTTCGAGAGCTTCCGCGATCCCTTCATCGTGCTCGCGGGTTCGGTTCCGCTCGCCATTTCGGGAGCGCTGATGTTCTCGTTTCTTGGGTTCACGACGCTGAACATCTACAGCGAAGTTGGACTTATCACTCTGGTGGGCCTGGTTTCGAAAAATGGCATCCTAATTGTGGAGTTTGCGAACCATCTACAGGAACAGGGAAGAAGTAAGCTGGCCGCGGTGATTGAGGCAGCACAGACTCGCTTACGCCCGATTCTCATGACAACGGCCGCAACCGTGGTGGGACACTTTCCTCTGGTTCTGGCCAAGGGTCCCGGAGCCGGCGCTCGTAATAGCATCGGCATCATGCTGGTCAGCGGCATGATCATCGGCACCGTCTTCACGTTATTCGTTGTGCCATCGATCTACATGCTCGTGGCGCGCAAGCATGTTGCACTCGAACTTGAAGAAGACGAGCGCAGCGATGACATTCCCGAACTGGCAGGAGCCGCTGTTTAGCTGCTTCGGATAAAACGCCGGGTAGAGACGCCCGCCAATGGCGGACGCCTCCACTGACGCCAAGTTGGAGAAGATGGACATACGACGAGCATTCGAGGAAAAGCAGATTTCTGACGGAGAGGTCTGGAGCGCGATTCGTTACCTCGATCCCGAATCGCGAGCTGGCGTGGGTAGCCTGATGGTGTCAGTGGCCATGTGCTGGCTGATCCTATTCCTGAGCGCGATGTATCTCTCTTTTCACCTTCGGCGCTGATGGCCGAGCGCCACCTCGCGCAGAGCACGGTCTGGGAGCATAATAGCCCCAAACGAAACGCCTAAGATTAGGCATGCCGGGAGAATGTCATGCGTCAGGCGAATGCGGTGAGCGAATCAGGACCTCGTCCGGAAGTTGTCTCACGTCCACCATTGCCTCCATTTACTCGCGAAACCGCGATTCAGAAGGTACGCCTCGCCGAGGATGCCTGGAACTCTCGCGATCCTGAGCGGGTTTCGTTGGCATACACAATCGATTCCCGCTGGAGAAACCGCGCGGAATTTGTGAATGGAAGGAAAGAGATTGTTGCCTTTCTCACGCGCAAGTGGAGTAGAGAGCTGGACTACCGTCTCATCAAGGAACTCTGGACGTTTGAAGGCAATCGCATCGCAGTCCGGTTTGCGTACGAATGCCACGATGCTTCCGGAAGTTGGTTCCGCTCGTACGGAAACGAAAATTGGGACTTCGATGAGCACGGGCTCATGCGATTGAGGTTCGCATCGATCAACGACTTACCAATTCGGGAATCGGAGCGCAAGTATCACTGGCCACTGGGAAGACGTCCCGATAACCAACCAGGCCTTAGCGATCTCGGCCTGTAGAGAGGATTTGGTTTTCGCTCCCGTGGCTCGAGCTTGCTATCTCTCGAGTATTTCCTTATAAGCGTTGAAGGCGACCTTCTTCGCCACGCGGTCTATAAAAGAACCGGAGATCTTTGTGCTTCGTGCCATGTATATAGGCATCGAAGAATCCGATGCGGTTGGAGTTGTAAAGGGCAGACAGAATCTCCGCATCGACGTTCTCCATGGCCTCACCATGAAGCAGTTCCCCGGTAAATCCAAGGGGCACCTCACGTCGCTGGCGAATGCTCTCCCGCCGATGGTGGAGCGCCTCAGCTGCTCCGGCAGGCGTTGCAGTCTCTTTTTCCGGCTGCGACGCTGTCAACAGGGAACGCGTGAACGCTCCCGCATACCGAAAATGATGTGGGAGAAGTCCTCCTCCACGTCGTCGGTCTTCAGCCTGCGCTTAATTTCCGCGCGTGCAATACCTGTAATTGGTTTGAGGTTGAAATGTCCGCTCCCAATAAATATGGCGCCGGTCACGACGCCATTCACCGGAGCAAGAAAAGTGATTGTCCCCTGGTTCAGTTGGAAAGTAGCCGCGTCGCACTTGACGGTGAGCGCGTCCACTTTGAAAGAAGCTCCGAGCCCGACCTTGCGAAGATTCTGGTAAACCGAATCTGTATTGGCAAATTTGGCGGATTTGCCAACAACTGTGATTTCCTGTTTGGCCACAGGAAGTGCCATCTGAAGGTCGAGGTTCACAGGGTTCTCTCCCACTTCGATGCTTCTTTCCAGAGGCTCAAATCCTTCTGCAATCACACGAATCATGTAGGTCCCCGGTTTCAGATCGGCTGAGGCGAAGTGACCGACGCCGTCCGAAGTCGCAATCAGCGCCCGGGAAACATCTCCACCGCGGATCTCGATTCGAGCTCCGGGAATGACCGCGCCAGTGCTGTCCCTGATCGTGCCAGACACAGCGGCAGCGTTCAGGAAACTGGGGAAGAGCAGCGTTAGGACAACTAGTAGAGATTTGAAAAACAAAGCGCGTCGAAGGACCATTTTGGTGCGAGATACTTGAAGTGCAGCATTCTGCACCAAAAGCTCAAAACTGGCAATCACGCGGGAAGGGTTCGGGAACAACAAAACCACTTAAGGATTAGTTGTAAAGCGCGCCGCGGACTAGACCGGCAGGGCCTCCAATACATTGAATTCGCCGGCAGTTTTCACTACGTCATTTAGACGAAAGCCGGACTTGGTCAGCAACGAGCTGAATTCGGGAATGGTCCTCTCTCTCCCACCGGTTAAGACCATCATAGTGACATCGACGAACTTGCTCCGCGACGGCGAATTGTCTTCCGGCAAATTGAACTCAACCAGTAGTAAGGCGCCATTCTTCGGAACAGCGCGCCGGCATTGGCTGAGGATTTTCTTCGCGTCCTCGTCGTTCCAGTCATGGATGACGCTCTTCATCAGGTAGGCTCGGCAGCCTTTTGGGATATCGCGGAAGAGGTCACATGGTTGCATGGAGCTGCGTTTTTCCAGCGGGCCTGAGAGGAAGCCGCGCTCGCGGGCCCGTTTCAGGACGTGCTGCTGATCGGCGAGCACGCCGCGAAGAGAGCGATGCGCGCGGAGGATAGCGGCAAGCAAGAGGCCATTTCCGCCCCCAACATCCATCAGGCTTTCCCATTTTGAGAAGCCGTAGGCGCTTGCGATGCTAGGTGCAACCACTGCCGATATTTCCGTCATAGCGTCGTCGAAGATGCGAGCCGTGCCGGGATTCCGCTCCAGGTACTCCCATCCATCCATGCCCAGCACCTTCGCTCTTCCGGGCTCGCCCGTGCGAATGGTGTGCAGGATCTCGCCAAAAGAGAGATAGACGAAATCTGTTCCTCGAAACCTGCCCATTGAGCGCAGCGATCCCGGCACATCCGAGCAAAGGAAATTCGAGAGATCGTTGTTGGCGAATGTTCGTGCCGCCGTCTCTACAAAAATTTCCTGGCTCGCTAGCAGACGCAAGATGCGATAGAGAGCCGTGTCGTTCACCCTGAGCTTCTTAGCTAGCTCTTCAGTTGGCTGGGGCCCGGAAACCAGCATGTCGGCGATTCCCAGTTCTGCAACGGCAAAAACGGATTGGTGAAGCGCCAGGCTCTCCAGCATGATTCGAAGCAGTGGAACCGGAGTCGATTTGGAGCCGGATGGTTGTGATGTAGGGTGTGCTTTGGTGGCCATGTGTGTCCCTGATGTAGACATTGTAGCTACGATGCGGCAGCGGAAGCTTTGAGTGCGGCGTCCCCTTTGCTTGGCTGCCGCACGCCGTAGCGATAGGGACCAAGTCGGCTGAACAGAATGATGGCTGCGACGACCAGCGTGAGAAAGCCAAGCATCGGCACCCTGTAAGAGCCGGTCTTGTCGAAGCCGATGCCCATGAGAAGTGTGCCGCACGCTCCCGAAAGCACGAAGATGCCAAAGGCGTATCCATAGAGTTCCGCGAAGGCTTTGAGTCCGAAATAGCGGCTGGTGAGATATGCGATGAGGTCGCCTTCCGCTCCCATGCCAAGCCCTACCAGCAATG